>JBDROD010000001.1:0-5410 GCA_043810415.1 Candidatus Zixiibacteriota bacterium
CCGATCCACCAGATTGATTTTGACGTCCACAAATTCACCCCACGGCTCTGTATGGTTGGTATACTTCTTCATAAATTCGGCATAACAGTATATGCATGCATGCTGGCAACCGGTATAAGGGTTTAAGGCATAATCCACTCCCTCGATCCCCGATTTGACCAATGCGTTCTTGCAGGTCACCTCGGCAATTTTCAAACGGGCGCTTTTATCTTTTGCTTCCGGATCAAGTAGGTGGATATTCCGGTTTGATTCTGACACTCCGGTCATGTCCGTCAAGCTTTTCATATCTCTGTCCCGATCAGATCATAATCCCGATAATCTACAATCCTCGTTTTGACAAATTTTCCTATCCTATCACACTCCCCTTTCACCAGAATTACCCCATCCACCTCCGGTGCCTCCCCCTGACTTCTCCCCGTCAAACCACCATCCCCTTCATCCGATTCAGCTTCAATTAGGACGGAGAAAGCTTTTCCGATCTTTGATTGGTTTTTCTCCAGAACGATCCTCTGTTGGGAGAGCATCAGTTGGTCTAATCTTTCCTGTTTCAGTTTAGCGGGAACCTGACCTTTGTATTCATACGCTTTCGTCCCTTCTTCCTTAGAATAAGTAAAAGCGCCCAATTTATCGAATTTCACCCCCTCCACGAAATCTAGCAGCTCCTCAAAATGCTTTACCTTTTCACCGGGAAAACCCACGATGAAAGAGGTTCTCAAGGTTAACCGGGGAATTTTCTCTCTCAATTTGGAAATAAGTCGCTCTATCTCCCGGCGTTTAACCTTTCTTCTCATCTTAGTCAGGATTTCGTCGGAAATGTGTTGGAGAGGGAGATCCACGTATTTGCATACTTTGGGATTAGACGCTATTTGCTCGATCAGCTCATCGGAAAAGTGAGCCGGATGGGTATAAAGAAGTCGGATCCATTTGAGCTTGGGAATTCGGGACATTTTCAACAGCAGCTGGGGAAGTTTCTTCTCTCCATATAGGTCTACACCATAGAGAGTGGTATCTTGTGCCACCAGATTTATCTCTTTCACCCCCCTTCTCACTAACTGAACTGCTTCCTCCAGAATCTCCTCCATTCTTTTACTTCTGAATTTTCCTCTTATGGAGGGAATGGCACAATAGCTACAGCGATTATCGCATCCATCCGCGATCTTCAGGTAGGCATACGGTCTACTCTGAGTTAATCGGACAATTTTCCTTCCGTTGTCTTCTCTTATCGCTCGGTTGACTCTACAGATTCTTTCTCCTCTTAAAACTGAAGAGCAAACGGTCCCCACTTGGTTCATCTCGCCCAAACCGAACAAACCATCGATTTCGGGTATTCCCTTCCACAACTCCTCGGGATAACGCTGAGCCAGGCAGCCGCAAACGATTAATTTTATCCTCTGGTCTTTTTCCTTCACTGCAATCAGATTGAAGATCTCCTCTATGGATTCCTCTTTAGCCGACTGGATGAATCCACAGGTATTGAGGATCAGGACGTCTGCCTGGTTTTGATCATCTGAGATCCGGTAACCTTTACTCAAAAGAAGGCTGGTGATCCTCTCGCTATCAACTTCGTTCTTGGGACAACCCAAGGTTTCGATCCAGATGGTTTTCTTCATTAACGACTGCCTCTTAAAACTATAATAAAATGAACGGTTTCGATCTTAGGAGAGATTCATTCAAAAGGGAGATTATAAGATTTGATTTGAATTGCACACCTATGTAGGGCCTGAAATTTAATATCTTTTCTCTTGTTTCATTCAACCATCTTAACTTTGATCCGCCCAATTTACTTGTTCAATTTTCAATCCTCATTGACTACAACCACAATCTACTGTTGAGAACCCTCCTCCGCTATCTTTCCCGCTTTCTTTGCACCTTACACCTTTAACCTAATACCTATCACCTAATCAGACAGATCCAGTTCCTCTACCCCGGGCGGGGCTTGGAAGACAAATTCAGTGTCTTTGATCTTGCGGTCAACCTTTATATGTTTAAATTCCAGAACGATATCGTTATCCTGGGAATCTTTATATTCTATTTTTCTGGCTAAATAATTTTGCTTATCCACCCAGATGGTCATCTTCCTGATTAAGGCGTCTTCCTGTTTGGAGGAGAGTAAAAGTTTGAAACAGGGGATCTTATCGATCTTCTCCTCCCCTATCAAAGAGGGAACATAGTCTGTGCGAAAATCGGAAAGATATTGATTGGGTTTGAACATGCTCTCGGATTTGCCCACCAGGTTTTTCATCACCTGCTCGTTCTCCACCGAATAATCCCATACGTACTTTCCATCGCATACTATGATCTCATCTTTGGTTTCTATTCTGAATTTGTCCGGATTCTTCAGAAGCATTTTCCCCTGAACTAAGCTGGGTTTTTCAAATATCTCTGAGCGGGTGACTTTGGTGAAGTCCATGGAGATATCGGACAAAGAACGATATCGCTTCTCCACCTGCGATGCTAACTCATCCGCAGTGATGCCCGCCACACCCTGGTCGAAGAGGATGATCACAAAAACCAGCATTAAAGATATACCGAATGGAAATTTATTCATATATTTGTTCCGCTATAAAACACTTACCTCAGTCTTTTCGGGAAAAAAAGTTAACGATGAATTTAAAATTTAAAAAGAAAAGTGTAAAATCACAGTTGGGGTATCAAAATTAGCTAAAGGTCGGTTCAATACTAGTGAATTTTGCATTTTGCTTTTTGAATTTTGCACCTAACTGTTTTTTATTCATCTTCACCCATTCCCTATTTTCAGAACATCAGAAGAATGCATGGAATCAAGTTCTTTCCCGGTTTCTTCTATGCTTCCACTCCTCGCTTTCCAAGTAAGTGGCATCCACCAACACCTCCCGAACTTTGCTCCCGTTATAGGGACCTACTATTCCCTCCTCCTCCAGTTGGTCAATAAGGCGGGCGGCACGCTGGTATCCCACGGCTAACCTTCTCTGCAAAAGGGATACCGAGCCCTGTTTGTGCCTTATCACTAGTTCAACTGCCTTGCGGAAAATGTCTTCATCCTCCTCCATCCCTTCCTCCGGTATCACGATCTCCTCTGACGGGGCAGAGAGGCTTTCGATCGGTTTGACCGAATAGCTCTGGGTTTTGATGAAGTCCACGACCCGGGTGGTTTCCTCGCTTGAGATATAGGCTCCGTGAATTCTTCTCGGCTCCGGGTGGCCCGTCTCAATGAACAGCATGTCCCCTAACCCCAAAAGCTTCTCCGCACCGTTGGCATCCAGTATGGTACGGGAATCTATCTTGGAGGCGACCTGAAAGGCAATCCGAGCGGAGAAGTTGGCTTTGATCAGTCCGGTGATCACGTCCACCGAAGGTCTCTGGGTGGCCAAGATCAGATGGATCCCCACTGCTCTGGCCATCTGCGCCAACCGGGTTATCAAGCCCTCCACCCGATTGGAGGACGACATCATCAGATCCGCTAGCTCGTCCACGATGATGACGATATAGGGAAGGATGTTCTCCCTCTTTTGTTTCCGATTGAAACCTTCTATGTTTCTAACGCCAAACTTGGCTAACCTTCGATATCTACCCTCCATCTCTGATACAATCTCCGAGAGAACATGTTCCGCCAATTTAGGATTGGTGATCACCGACCTCTCCAGATGGGGAATCCCCTCATAGGCTGATAGCTCAAGCATCTTTGGATCGATCATCACGAAGCGGACCTCGTCCGGAGGCAATCGGTATAGCAGGCTGGTGGTGACGGCATTTATGCATACGGATTTACCCGATCCGGTGGCTCCGGCAATGAGCAGGTGGGGCATCTTTCCCAAGTCGGTCACGAACGGCTCGCCGGAGGAGGTTTTACCCAAAGCCAAAATCAATTTGGCTTCGACATTTTGAAAAGTGCCGGAGGTGAGAATTTCTTTTAAGTAAACTGTCTGGGAGCTCCGGTTGGGTATCTCCACTCCGATAGCCGCCTTCCCCGGAACCGGTGCCACGATTCTCACCTTTCTGGCCCGCATGGCTAATGCCAGATCGTCTGCCAAATTCACCACCTGATTGACCTTTATCCCCGCTGCCGGTTTGAATTCGTATCGGGTTATCACCGGGCCGGGATAAATCTCAATTCGCTCCCCTTCGATCTCCACCCCGAAGGTGGAAAGCGTCTCCTTAAGAACCCGGGCCGTTTCGTTTAGCTCCTGTTCTGTCACCGCTGGCTTGACGTTAGGCGGATCGTCCAAAAGATCCAGGGGGGGTAACTGGTAAGCTCCCTCCGAAGATTCTTCGTTACGCCTTATAAGTTTTATAGCTTTCTTGGAGCTTTCCGGCTCTATGGACGTGGTGATTTTCTCTTCCTTTATCGATGGAACTGTAATTTTGGTTTCCGGTATACCTTGTTCGAATCCTACCTCTTTTTTCGCCTCCTTGGCTCTTTTATCCCTCTGATGGGCTATCCTTCTCAATTCCCTCCATTTCCTCCCCCGGGTCAAAATCCCTCCGGCAATGCGTTTGGAAACAAAGAAGGAATCGCTCGGTTTGAATGGAGTGATTAAAGCCGCCAGAATGATCAACGAAGCGATCAGCAGGATATAAGAACCATAGTTACCCAAAACATTATGACACAAGTATCCCAAGAGCTCGGATAGCTTTCCTCCCATGGTGAATCCGGAGAAATCAATCCTCTCTCCGGAGCCTATGTCAGGAAGGTCAAAAATAATCCCCAGCACCAGCGCAAAAATGAAAACGTAAAATACCTTTTTGGTCACCCAGGTTATCTTTACATTGGGAAAACGACTAATCCCAAAAAGTATAAGAAAGATAGGAAGACAAAATCCGGAGTAACCCAAAACATATACTATACCGTATGCGACCATACCCCCCACTGCTCCACCCTGGTTATTAAATCTCTGGGAGAACAACTGCAACATCCCTCCCGGGGTGGGATCTCTGGTGATAAGATGGGTATCGTTATCTTTATTATAGGTAAATAGGGAGATCAAACTAAAAAGAGCCAGGGCAATCAAAAGGACCCCGATGATCTCCTTTTTTCGTTCGTTGGATATGCTGTCGAAGATGCTCATCAGAATAAACGCTCCCATGGGAAAGCTATATTTTCTTCAGTTTGAAACATCGTCTTGGAAATTTAATCTAACGATATAATCTTTTCTGTCAACAAAAATATCCCCCCCCGGGATTTAATTCAAGAATTCTAAGATCCGAATCAGCGAGAAGAGGAAACCGGACTTAACCAAAACAAAGGCAGGGTTTCATCCATGTTCGCGTATTTACGATATACATGTTGATAAACCCTGCCTTCAAATGGTAACTTCTAACCGCGCTGCTTTACTTTGCTGACTTTACTGCATCCTTCAGCTGTTTGCCGGCTTTGAATTTTGGTACTTTGGAGGCGGCGATTTTGATCGGAGCACCGGTCTGGGGATTCCTT
>JBDROD010000002.1:0-2516 GCA_043810415.1 Candidatus Zixiibacteriota bacterium
CTTTATAGCACGATTACTAGGGTTTTAAAACAATAAAGATTAGGTTTTATCTGAGGTAACAACACTACGTTGAAAGAGTAGGAGGTGAATGAGCATTGGATAGCACGTTAGAAAAACAAGGTAAACAAGAGGTGGCACCAAAAGAAGACAAGCCAGATTACTATAGTCTTCGCTTCCGATCAACCGGATTAGGTAAAACAATGTTGGAAGGGGAACCAGCGGAGGTGATGGTGGTAGATGATATGTTAGTGATGCACATTCAATCTACCACTCCGGTACGGTGGCGGATAAGGGCAGCGTTAAGCTATAGGGGACTCCTGAAATTTATTAAACTCGGCTTAAAGCTTTCAGTAATAAAATTCATGCTTTTTGGTTTCAAGACCATGAAGAAACCAAAATTGTCCGATGAATTCTAAGATATTGGAAAGATTCATTAAATAAAGTACACGGTAAAGAAGGACTCCAGTGGCCAAGTGTTTTTGGTCAAAAATAACAGCGATCATTATAACGGGAGTATCCTATGGGAGCGAAGGATTTCAGGGCGTGGTTAGACCTTTTGGGGGATAACGGGCAACTGGTTGAAATTAATCAAGAGGTAGACTGGAAATATGAAATTGGTTGTCTTATCAGGAGGATATTTGACATCCCCGGTGGCGGCCCGGCGGTTCTTTTCAAAAGAATCAAAGGTTACCATAATAAAGCGGGAAAAAAGTTTTTTGCCGGCTCATTTTCTTCCTACCAGCGAATTGCTCTGGCCATGGGACTCCCACCTGACACTTCTTATAAAGACCTCGTTTTTAGCTACATTAAGGGGATAGAACATCCTCTTCGCCCTATTCTGGTAAATACTGGTCCTTGTAAAGAAGTGATCTGCAAAGGGAAGCAGGTGAACCTGCTCAATTTTCCTGTCCCTTATCTCCATCCTCTTGATGGGGGCCGATACATAGGCACTTTTCATTTAGTAGTTACTAAAGATCCAGAAACGGGAATTCAAAATGTGGGTATGTACCGGATGATGGTGCATGACCGAAACCATTTGGGAACCCTCTTTTTATCCCGCCAGGACTGGGAGGTGCACTTCCGAAAATGGGGAGCTCAGGGCAAGAAGATGCCCATAGCGGTCTGTTTCAGTCCCCCGCAGGTTGTTTTGCTCACTGCGGTGGCGAAATTACCGCATCCTCCTGATGAATTCGCCTATGCAGGGGGGCTGGCAGGGGAACCGATAAAACTGGTAAAATGTGAAACAGTGGATTTAGAGGTACCAGCAGATTGTGAAATTGTGTGCGAAGGGTATGTTGATTTTGATCCCACTACTTTTCGATTGGAGGGGCCGTTCGGAGAATATATGGGATATATGGCCGGGAAACCAGTGAGGCGCCCGGTTGTGGAAATTAATTGCGTTACTCACCGGAAAGATCCCATCCTTCAGGGAACCCTTGAAGGTCGCCCAGTTCCGGGAGCTAATGAAGATCATTATGTTTCATCCATTATAACTTCAGTCTATGCTTATCGTCTTTTAAAGGAACATAAATTTGATGTGGTCGGGGTATGTGCTCCGTTAAGTGCCAATGGGTACAACAAGGTTATTATTGCCATACGCCAGCAGCGCCAGGGGGAGGCTATGCAGAGTGCTTCTTTGCTTTGGGGTTCCTCGACTTCGTTTTTCCGGTTTAAGGAAGTGATTGTGGTGGATGAAGATATTGATGTGTATAACCCAGGCATGGTGGAATTTGCAGTCGCCACCCGGGTTGACCCTATTCATGATATAAAAATTGTTGACGGTTTTCCAGGGATACCCCTTGATCCCCGGATTCACCCTTCAGAGAAACAGCCCTGGATGGGGGGAGGCAGGTGGTCAAGGGTGTGCATTGATGCTACCCGTCCCTTTACCTGGCCAGCAGAAGAGAGTTGGGGAGGAAAAAGGTTCCCTCCGGTGCAGCACTGGCCGGATGAGGTTGAGGATCTTATTGATGCCAAGTGGGAGAAGTATGGGCTGGGTAAGTATCTCCTTCCTTCAAGATGGCGGAATACCTATTAATCTTCTTTTTTTTATTAACAACGGTGGCTTTTACTTTTAATTGCTATTGCCAACAGTAGTAATGAGTAACCAAGTTTTTTCAAAATAAGCCCTAAATCCGAAATCCTAAATTCTAAACAATATCAAATGACCAAAATTCAAAGTAGAACTTCGTTTGATGTAGTTTTGAACATTTAAATCTCTTCGGGTTGTATTCCCCGCCGCTTGCGGCGAGTTCGTCATTCCGGCGGAAGCCGGAATCCAGGGAATCTAATACCCCGCTGCTTGCGGCGGGGTAGTTTATTGATGTTTTTGGCTGTGATACGAGCATTACCGTGGAGGTGGAGGTGTAGTCTTACACAAAGTGACTTATAGCTAAAGGAGTTAGTAATAAAATTTTTAGAAGGAGGTACCTATGCAAACAACTGTGATTTTTTCAGATGGAGAAAACTTGAAAACCAACCGAATCTTGCGAAAATGGCTGGGAGGACAGAAGAAG
>JBDROD010000003.1:0-2917 GCA_043810415.1 Candidatus Zixiibacteriota bacterium
ACTCCACTTAATGTAAGAAACAATGCAAAAATCGGGCCGTCTTAGCATGTATCTTGTGTGCCGACTCAAAGCCACAACTTATTTGCCCATATCCAATTGGAATGTCGAATTCTCAGCAGCTAATCGCGAAGGGAGATTCCCTGCGATGGATCGCAAGAGGCTGCGAATAGACTCTCCAAGAATTATATTCTCTTAGAGTTAAAGCAATACTGAATAACAGACAAAATTCATTCGTCTCAAATTGCGAATAATAAAAAAACCAGCACCTGACTAAAACCAGGCGCTGGTTTTCAAGAGAAGGATCTGAAATATCTGATTTGTATATTTTGTTCGATACGATGCTTTCGGGATTTATTTTACTCTTCGAGCATCTCCACATTTGCCCGAGGAATTATGGCTTTGGTCCCGTCCTGGAACTCCACCTCCAGCACCCGGGCAGACGATTCCGATTCTAATTTCTGCAATGCCGGGGGAAGAGCGCTGACTTTACCCAGATGACCGAAATAAGGTTCTCGGATTACCCGCACCGGATAGCCTTCGGTAAGCCCGATATTTTCATATTCCTCTTTGGCTTCCTTTTTTTGCATATCGCCGATATATGGAATAACCACTTCGGGACGGATCACCCCTGCTCGAATCTGGGTGGCGCCATTTATACACGCCATCTTACCTTCTTTTGACTTGAGTAAAAAGAAGGTTTTCTCCGCCATATTGATCTGCCCGAATCCCTCGGTAACCACCAGGGTGATTCCCAGTTCCTCCGATCCGGTGATCGCCACCCCCAAGTCGTATCCCAAAAAATCCCTCAAATCCTTATCATCGAATCCACCTACTACGATCCCTTTGGCTTCTATACTAACCGCTTTCTTAATGGCATCCGCGGTAACCAAACTTCCCCCCACAATCACCTTGTCTTTGCAATCCCTGTCGATTAACTTGTCGGTTAATACTTCCGTGTTATCCTTCACCACCACTTTGATCTCGCCATGGGTTTCCCCGCCGATGCCGAAAATCCCCTGAATGAATGAACCCCAGGTGGATACGGCTACTCCCTCTCTCTCAAATATCTCTACTACATCGCCATCCAGATATGCTTTTATCTCCACCGGAATGGGATTTCCCCGGATCAACACCTGTCCGGTCACCGAGGAGATGCTTTCCATCGTCCCCTCG
Organism: Candidatus Zixiibacteriota bacterium; assembly: GCA_043810415.1. Lineage (GTDB taxonomy): Bacteria > Zixibacteria > MSB-5A5 > MSB-5A5 > SM1-73 > CAIVRH01. Next base: position 1,174 of record JBDROD010000003.1, read on the forward strand.
GCTTTGGATTTGCACTCGGAGCCGAATAACCCGAAAAAGCTCTTGCTCTTGGCTATGACTTCTCCCTGTTTTACTCTCTCTCCTTCTTTTCTTAGCATGTGAAACATTATGTCTTCAGGCGGAACGCCCAAGACATTTGCTACGTTGAAAGGCTCGACGTTCCCCGGGAGCAGAGTCCGGGCTACCACCGTATCCGGCTTTACCTTATCCCCTACTTTTACTAGAACATCCCCCTTCAATGGTAATATTCTTTTCTTGGTTACTAAAATCTTTTCGGTTACCTTCAATCCCGGCGTATATGCATGGCCCATAATCTCTCTCCTGTTTTCAAACCTTTAATGTTTAAGCTTTTTACGGCGGACGGTCGACGGCAGACATCTTACAATCTCTCCAGCGCCTCTTTAGGATAAATATCCAAAGCCAGCATCCACTCTTTCAGTTTCTGTATCCTCACTTTCGGATCGACCGGGAGGTTAAACGGTCTTCCCCGACCATCAAGAATTATCCCGCTTACCCCGCCATGTATGGTAGTCTCGACCTTGTTCCCTTTGCCTGCTCCCAAGTCAAAACCTCGATGCGGATTCAAGCTGGCTTTGCAAGTTAAAGGAATTCCGGTTTTCTCGTCCACACCCAGTGGAATCATTCTCATCTCTCTGGATTTTATGGAACCCTCCACGTTCTTTCCATCGGGCATTACGAAACTGTAATCTAAAATCTCCTTTTCCTCTTTTCCGATTCTGGTTGAAGATTCACCCACCGGAGCGATGCAAGTTCCTAAATAAATCAGACAATCTTTGTCAAATACCTCGGTTGCGGCTTTGGGATGAACCGTGGAGAGTACCCCCAACTGCGGCATCATGAAGATGGAATCGACTGCCAGGCGGGTTATCGCCTCTGGCAAAAAGCTGTCGATCATCATCAAAGCCGCCTGTTGCCTACGGGGAGCATGAGAGAGTACTCCTCCGGAGCCGATGAGCATGTTCAAAGTCATCATATTGACCAGGGTCAGCCCGCCGGCGGACTGGTCAAAAGCATCTGCAATGGTTCTCTGCTGTTGTATTCCCTTCAAAGCAGTAGCAAAAGATTTGTGCTGAATGAATGCCAGCCGGAGTGCCTCTTTGGCTATGGCTTGTTCGAAGATCAACTCTTCCATCATCTGGGGGATGGTGGTGGGCCGGATCATCTTGTTTTTCACCCGGTTTCTCAAATTTCTTTCGTCTAAGTGAAATGGAACCCAGCGCATCACGTTATCCAGTCCCGCCTCCGCGAAAACGTTGGAGACGGAATAGCTCATTCCCAGATTGGCGCTCACTGTCCGGTTGAAGACCCCCTGGAAGACGGAGAAGATATCGGTGGTCGCTCCGCCGATGTCCACGCCTACCGCCTCGATCCCTTCCTGGTCTGCAATTGTCTTGATAATCAGTCCCACTGCCCCGGGTGTGGGCATGATGGGAGCATCGGTCCAGGTCATCAGCTTTCGGTAGCCGGGGGCTTGTGCCATCACGTGCTCCATGAAAAGATCATGGATTTTCTCCCGGGCGGGAAGGAGGTTTTCTCTTTCCAGCACCGGCCTTAGGTTATCCACGATGTCCAAATCCACCTTCTCTCCCAAGGTTTCTTTGATCGCTTCTCGGGCAACCACATTGCCCGCATAGATCACGGGAAGCTTATATCCGGTTCCCAATCTGGGTTTCGGATCGGCAGCGGAGATCAGCTCGGCTATCTCTACCACGTGAGTAGTGGT
>JBDROD010000004.1:0-4440 GCA_043810415.1 Candidatus Zixiibacteriota bacterium
AAACTCTTTAGCAATGTCGTCTATCATCCGGGAGGTGGAGATGTTGGTCACCACAGGTGACTTCGGTTTTTTTCCTAAGATAAATTTGGTGGCCAAAGCTAAAGTTGCTTCTTCACCCAAGGGTATCCCTTTTTCAGATACTATGGCCAATCGGTCCACATCGGGATCGTTGGCCAAGCCCAAATCGGCATGATGTTTTTTTACCGCGCCACAAAGAGAAGAGAGATTCTTAGGCGTAGGTTCCGGGTCGTGGGGAAACAAGCCATTGGGCTGGCAGTTTAGCTCAATTACTTTACAACCCAAAGCTTTTAAAAGATCGGGAGAGACGACTCCGCCGGCACCATTACAGCAGTCCAAAACCACCTTGAATTTTTTCTGTCTTATCTGTTTTACTTTTATGTATTTCAACCGAAGGATCTTTTCTATGTGCTTTTTGCTCCAAGTGGAGTCGGAGCTGACTTTCCCTATTTTGTTCCAAAGTTGATATTTAATTCGGCCGTTTAGCACCAGATCAAATAGCTTTTGATTCTCTTTCGGACTCAAGAAGATTCCGTCCGAGCCAACGAATTTCAAGGCATTCCATTGAATGGGATTGTGGCTGGCAGTTATTATTATCCCCCCCTGAGCTTTCAGTCCCGGCACGGCTATTTCCACGGTGGGTGTGGCACAGATACCCAGATCAACCACTGAACAACCGGTGGATAACAGCCCGGAGATAACCGCAGATTTTATCATCTCCCCGGAGGTGCGGGAATCCCTTCCCACCAACACCTTTCCGGACCGGCACAGGTTTCCAAAGACAGAGGAATATCTCAAGGCGATGTCCGGGGTTAAGCTTTTGCCCACTACCCCCCTTACCCCAGAGATTCCTGCCATCAAATCATTTTGCATGAGGAAGACTCGTGGATTTCGAGAGAGGATGAACCGTTTTCTCTACCCAGCCGACCAGACTGAGGACAATCCGATCCACCACCTCATCCGGTATGCCATCCAGATGGTCGGATTTCTTTCGTAAATCCACCTGATCGTTGACGTGATCGATCACCAGAAGCTTTTGCTGGGGGGTTAAGGCAATTTCGGTGGAGAAAAGATCCAGCTGGGAAATCCGGGCTATTTTCTGCATGATGCGGTTCATGTCGGAATAAATTTTTTTATCGATACCGGATGGGGATAAAATATCAGCTATTTTGGTCTGGTCGTCCCACCAGCAAGGAAGAACCTCTCCACAGGCGTAAAAAACCCGGAACCATGCTCTGTGACCATTTATCTGAACTGGGCAGATCTTTTCCTGCACCAGATATTTATCATCAGGGAATTGCTGTCGAGCTTTTTGAATATCATCTTGGGTCCGAGCATCTAAAACTACCCCATCGCCACATCCTCCACAGGCAGGCTTAATCACAAAGGGTGTTCCCACCTTGTCCAGAGGGATTGAATCCAAATCCGATCGTTCATCCCAGGAAGGAAGTATGATGGTATAAGGAACGTGTATGCCATTGGAAAGAAATTCCAGATGCATGGTGGCTTTGTCTATTGCCCAGGTGGCCCGGTCCACATCATTGATCATCCGGACTTCCCGACCCTGCATCATATCCACCAGATGCTCAAAATCCTCCTCCTGATCGGAAGCTCGATCAAAAAAGACCTTGAATCCTAACTCTCCTTTCTCCATCCTAGTCATGGTTTCAAACAGATTATGGGAATGGATCAGATATGGAGAAAGTCCTCTTCTTACACATTGGCTATCTATCTGGAAGACGAAGTCGGCATCATATTTCCAGCACCAGGCTATGGCTAAATCGAAAAGTTGCAAAAATCTTTACCTCCCTCAAGGCACAGAATCCGTGGTTTGATTAGCACATTGTAATCCCTTCGGATAATATCAGGCTTCCCCTAAAAAAGCCACAGAAAAATATTTTTCTCCAAAGGATGAATAACCTCAAAAAATAGTTTCACGATCCGCTCAATTATCTAATCGGTAACAAACATACACAATTTATCAAAAACTGATCTTCCAACAACAAACAGAAATTTAAAAATAGCGCTTTTCATTGACTGTGGCATAATTGTGCTTCAGCTTTGTAGATGGTATAATCCCCCAACACTGTTGGGGCAAAGCAATTGCCCTGCCCCTTGTGTTATGGAATGATCTTTAACTCGCGCCTTCTGATGAAAAGGGGGGTCGGTTCATTTCTCACCGCCCAAAATCAACGGCAGTCCCGATTCTCCGCTTCCTATCACAACCACCTTAGAATTGGGACTCTCCGCCAGTTTTTCTGTCGCCTCTATTCCCTTCCACAGCAAAAGATTTTTGGTTAATCCCTGGGTAATGATTCGCTGGAAGTCCGCTATCCCCTTAGCTTCGATCCTTTTCCTCTCCGCCTCCTGTGTTTCTTTCATCAGCACAAACTGCATCTTCTGTTGCGCCTGGTCTGCGGCTAATTTCTCGTTGATGGCATCAGTGACATTTTTGGGCAGGATCACATTCCGGATAATGATGTTTTGCACCTCTATATATTTATCTCCTAAGAGATTCTGAATAGCCTCTAAAATCTCAGAGGATATTATCTCCCTTTTGGTGCTGTAAATCTCATCCGGCTTATACCTACCTACAATGCTTCGTGCCTCTCCTCTCAATGCAGGACCAATTACCACCTCATAATAGTTGGGACCTATAGTAATCTGGAGGCTATCGAGCTTATTAACTACGGGTCTGAACCAAACTGAGGCCTCCAGCGCAATGGAGGCTCCGTCAGCTGACAGAACGTGCAAATCCTCCCTTCTTTCGTCCGTCTGGGTTTTGTATACGAAGAATGAGTTCCACGGCAAGTGCCATTGGAGTCCCTCTCCGTAAATTCTACCCATCTGGGTTCCTTTGTGAAACTTATAATACTTCACTCCGTTGTGACCAGAGGGGATACTGGTTCCACAGCCGACCAACAGAAAGGAAAAACCAATTAACACCAACCAAAGTCTCTTTCTCATCGTTTCACCTCCTTATGGATTAAAAGGTTTGATTTTTACTTTTCCTTTTGTTTATTAATGTATTGTCAAAGAGAATTCTGAAAAAGTCATTGTCGCGGGGCTGGGAGCCCCGCCTACGCGGGAGTAAGTCTATTGTTGTTTAACAGCCAACCGCGTAGGGCGGGTTCTTAACCCGCCGTATTCTGACACTTTTTCAGAGATCTCTCAACAGTTAGCCTCGGGCGCCACGATACGCTTTCCTTTGACTTTTAAGACTTAAAAGGCGAATCAGTTTAGACTCGCCCAAGGTGAAATTTAGGTAGCGTAACGCTAAATGGGTGTAAAATTAGCTTTTAAATGTTCATAAGATTTTGGTATATTTTAGCTTCTATTGAACAAGGCTAATTTTTAACCTAGAGTAAGAGTTAAATGGGTTAAAATGGCAATCAACACTTTTGGATCAGTTATTCTCGGAAAAACACACCCAAAAAATGATACGCCATCAAATTTAAAATGAATGAGTTAAAATATTTCTCAAATTCCACCTGAAACCGAGATTTTATGCACCCCACCTAAATCTGCATAGGAGGAATAAGCGTAATCAAAGCGGTAGACCTTCCAGGTCACGCCGAAACCGGCTGCGAAACCAGCCAAGTTATCCTTGTCCGAATCGGTCTTGTAGTTTTTACCGAAGGAGCTCCAGCCCACTCTTAAATAAAGGGGTTTGAGGGCGGTGATTTCGCCGCCCAGACTAAAATAGACGTCGTTATCAAACGGTTTGGCCACATCTGCGGCAAAAATCAGGGGCAGCTCCCTCAACTGGTGAGACAACCCCACTTTGACCGATGCCGGCAGCTGATCTTTATGCGATTCGGTAGCGCCCTGAAGCTGAACTCCTAGGTTCTGAGCCACTCCCCCGATATGAGTGCGGCCGTCTTTGGAAATATATAAAGCTCCCACATCCATAGCCAGAGCGTCGGAGGAATATCCCTCGATCTTTTCGTAAATGAACTTTCCGGTTCCGCCCAGACTGAAATTGGGATTCAAGCTCCGGGAGAAAGATAAAGCGAAAGCAAAGTCCGCTGCACCGAAAGTTCCCAGGTTTGTCCCCTGAGCATCGGTTTTGATCAAGGAACCGTAATTGAAATAGCAGATGGATGCGCCTACTTTTAGATTTTCGCCGTAGGGATGAACGTATCCCAAAAAACCGGATTGGATGTCGGTCAGGTAGTTATTATAGGTGGTGAAGAAACGTCTCCCCTCGGTTTGAATCAACCCTGCGGGATTGAAATATAAGGCGGACTCGTCGTTGGATAAGCCGACGAAAGCTCCTCCCATTCCGGTGGACCGGGCGCTGGGATCGATTTTCAAGAAACTATAGGCGGTGGTGCCTACCTTGGAATTGACTCCCCAGGAAGCAGAGGAAATCAAAAAGATCAAGCATATCCCGATTGTCCCGAAAATAATTGTTTTTTT
>JBDROD010000005.1:0-8253 GCA_043810415.1 Candidatus Zixiibacteriota bacterium
GTTCAATTAAGCGAGCGATTACAGCTCAATCGAAATGCCAAAGAGAAATAATCAAATAGAAAAGCTGGCGAAGAAAATCAAGTTACTTATTCTAGATGTAGACGGTGTTCTTACAGATAATGGCGTTTTCATTAGCGATAGCGGAGAAGAATCCAAAAAATTCAACGTCTCGGATGGACTGGGGATTAGCTTGGTACAAAACGCAGGTGTGAAAGTGGCTTTGATATCGGGACGACCCTCCCCAGCTACCAATTATCGGGCTTTACAACTGAAAATCAAGCACGTATATTTAGGACAATCCCATAAGCTGGAAGCATATGAAAAGCTGAAAGGAAAGCTGGATGTCGAGGATGAAGAGATAGCTTATCTGGGGGATGACCTTTTGGATATCCCGGTTTTGAAAAAAGTGGGGTTTCCCATCTGTGTTCGAAATGCGCATCCATTGGCAAAACGCTTGGCTAAATTGGTGACCAAGGCTAAAGGTGGGGAAGGTGCGGTGCGAGAGGTGGTGGATTTGATCCTGAAGGCGAAAAATAAAGATCCATTGGAGTGGATATAATCATGAAGGAAAAAGCCAAAGAGGTGATTCGTAAAGAGGCCAAAGCCATCGCGAATCTGGAAAAGAAGATAGACGAGAAGTTCAGCCGGGCGGTGGAGCTGTGCTTGAAATGTAAAGGACGGGTAATAGTCACCGGTATAGGGAAATCAGGCATAATCGCAAGGAAGATCGCCGCCACCTTGACTTCCACCGGCACTCCCGCATTTTTCCTTCATCCCACCGAGGGAACTCACGGAGACGTGGGCATGGTGCGGAAGAACGATGTGGTAATCGCCATCTCCAAAAGCGGAGAGACAGATGAGGTATATCAGTTGATCCCCCTTTTCAAAAGAGTGGGGGTTCCCATAATCACCTTTACCGGTAATATCAAATCTCCGCTGGCGGAGAAAAGCGACGTGGTGATCGATGTGTCGGTGGACGAGGAGGCCTGCCCCTACGACTTAGTCCCTACCTCCAGCACCACCGCTGCACTGGTGATGGGGGATGCCTTGGCTATCGCGCTTCTGGAGGAGAGAGATTTCTCCTCCGAAGATTTCGCCCTGCTTCATCCCGGAGGACAGCTGGGCAGAAAGTTGATATTGAAGGTCTCCGACATCATGCATTCCGGAGACGAGATACCAAAGGTAGCCGAGGATACCGGGATCAAGGAAGTGATCCTGGAGATGACCTCCAAACGTTTGGGGACCACCACCGTGGTCAACCAGAAAGGCGAGCTGGTGGGAATCTTCACCGATGGAGATTTGAGAAGAGTGGTGGAAAGGACGGACAACATCTTTTCCCTAAAAGCCAAGCAGGTAATGAGCAAGAATCCCAAGACCATCAGTGCAGATGAATTGGCAGTCAAGGCCCTGAATTTGATGGAGTCATACAGCATCACCTCACTGGTCATCACCAACGGAAAAAAGGAGCCGGTCGGGATTGTGCATCTTCACGATATCCTTAAAGCTGGCGTAGTGTGACAGTTTCCCTCTCCTTTGATGGGAGATGCGTATGCATGCTTCGCAGGGTTAGGGTGAGGGTGATAACACAGCCCATTGAAGGAACAGAACTAAATTGCAATTCAAAGAAAAAATATTAACCTCAGTTTGCTACTATCAATTTTGAATTGCAATTTATAATTTTTCTCTTTGAATTTTGAACTCAATTATCTTCCAACATCCACCAAAGAAAACATATCAACACCTATTCAGATGCAATCATTAAGAAAGCGACTTAAAAATTGGTTTCTGTTCCGGCTCATCACTGCCATTATTTCCCTTCTTAATTTTCTGCCCCGGAATTACGCCATTGACTTGGCAGGTCTTCTCGGCAAACTTTCGTATTTCTTAATAACACCAGCCAGAAGGAAAACCAAAGAGAATTTGAAGCTGGCTTTCGGCAGAGAAATCAGCGAAAATCGTCTTAAGGAAATAGCTTGTCAGGCTTTTGTGAATTTAGGAAAAAATGTGGCAGATGCGGTTCGTTTGAAGAAAACCAGATGGAAAGATGTGGAGAAGATAACGGAAATTGAGGGATTGGAATATTTTGATACTGCTTACCGGGCGGGAAAAGGGGTTATCGGTTTCACCGGGCACATCGGCAACTTCGAGCTAATGGCAGCTTATTTTTCGCTGAGAGGATACAAATTATCCGTGATCGGAAGAGAAGTGTACGATCCCAGACTGGATCGGCTTTTGGTGAAGAACCGGGAAAGCGTCGGTTTGAAAAATATCCCGTCGTCTGCCGGAGCCAAACCACTGCTTAAAGTTTTGAGAAAAGGAGAATTTCTGGGGATATTAGCCGATCAAGATTCCAGCCGGGTGCGCGGAGTTTTCATCAATTTCTTTGGCAGACCCGCTCGCACACCGGTTGGTCCGGTGCTTTTGGCATACAAGACCGGTTCCCCCATCGTGCCCATGGCTATAGTTAGAAAGGAGAAAAATCGATACAAGATAATCGTTAGGTCCCCTGTAAAACTTGCCTGTTCTGATAACCGGGAAAAGGATATAACAGACACTCTGCAGAAATGCACTGATGCATTGGAATCTATTATCCGGCATTATCCCGACCAGTGGCTATGGATGCACGATAGATGGAAGAGCAAACCGGAGCAACAATGAATATCAACATTCAGGTCGCATTCATGCAACCCTGCGCTAAACGGGTTTGAGGAATCAAACCCAAAGAATCGTCATCTTTTTTCTAGACCAGAATTTTCTGACAGAATAATCTCTCTTAAAACCCGCACTGGTGGAGCCCCATAACTTAAAAGTTTCTGGTTGAATTCCTTCTGGGAAAATTTGTCCCCTACTTTCTGGCGATATACTTTTTCCAAATCCATTATCTCCTGGAATCCCACGAAATAGGTGGATAGCTGGGTGGAGGTGAGAACCGCCCGTACCCATTTCCCTTCCGCCTCCGATTGTTCCTGAAATCCCTCCTCCGTCATGAATTTCACCGCTTCTTCCTGGGTCATATATCCGGCTTGGATTTTATTGTCAAGGATAGCGTTGATGATTGCCTTAAGATACATCTTAAGCTGGGTAAGTTCCATTCGAGGATCGTTATTCAAATACTCCGCCTGGATCATCATCCGTTCTGCATACATCGCCCAGCCTTCAACGAACGTGCCGCTGCCAAAGATCCTCCTAAGTAAAGATGAAAATTTGTTGTTGTAGAATCCCTGCACGTAATGTCCCGGCATGGCTTCGTGTATGCAGAGTTCCTTCAGCATGTAGCTGTTGTATTCTCTCAGGTAGGATTCTGCCTGCTCCTCGGTCCAATCCTCAGGTATGGGAGAGACCCGGAAGAAGGATTTCTGGTTTTTGTCCAAGGGACCGGGTGAATCCAGACCGGCGATGGCTATACCCCGGGCAAACTCCGGCTCCCAGTCCACCTCCAAAGGATTGATTCCGGTTAAGTCTACCAAATCCCTCTGTCTAACGAAATCCTCCTGCTCTTTCAAATCCTGGCGGCAGACCGTTAAAAGCTCATCTTTAACCGGATGATCGTAAGCGATGGAATCCAAAACCTCTTTGATGATCTGATTTTCCAACTGCTGTCCGGTTTGACCATGTCTATGACCCGGAAACATCTGCGTATGCAAGGGCTGTGCCAGCTCAAACATTCGTTGTCGCACTAATGCTAGCTCCTGCTCCGCTCTTTTCACTATTTCTTCAGGGGACAAATCCGATTGTAGCGTGTACCTAAGCTTCTTCTCAAACAGCTCTCTACCCAATCTGAAATCACCGGTCGATTGCGGCAGGAGGTCCTGTTCCAGGAATGCCTGGAAGCTTTCCAATACTTTGACAGCCCGGTCCATCGGTTCTAAAAGAGTGTCTTTCATCTCTGGAGCCTGTTCCAGCAGTTTGGTCAGGTTATTCTTGATCAGACTTATATTCCCCAGGTTTTGTTTTATGGCGGTCTTCGTTCGTATCTCCGGCGGATTCCTCAGATTGTCCTTGGCTTGTTGAACTAAAATGGGCAGTCGTTTAAGCCGGGAGGCAACGCTGCTCAACCGATCTTTCAACGGGGCAAAATCGCGGGAGATTAAGGAGTTGATGGAGCCGCCGATCAAATAGGTGTACATCAGCGGACTATTCTCCCACGGTTTTAACTCTTCCGAATGCAGCAGTTGATCTTCGATCGCATTCCTAAAAATCTGGTAATCCGCTTGGTTGGTGGGGTTAAGTTTCAAGGTATCGATGTAATTTAATTTTTGTTTGAACAAACTTAGACGTATGATCTCCTCCTGAATCGCCTCTTTGGAGCAGTCATCCAGCCTATGGTCGTATTTATGCTCTCCCACATAAGTTGCCCAAACCGGGCTGGCTTGATAAAAAGCTTCCAGATACTCGTCCACCAAAGTGTTGAATTTTTGATCTTCCATATCTCTCCTCCCGCAGTTAGAAAAGAATGCAAAAAACAGTGTTAAGGTGATTATGATAACGAAAATCCTTCTCATGCTTTTTCTCTCCATATTGACTTCAAAAAATCATGTTGTAAGGGAGGGGCTTGTTAAGTTTAGCAAAATTCCGCTCCGGCGGGATTCTCTCCCGGTACAGATTAAGAACATGTTTGGTAGGACTTTTGAGGGCTGCCGCAATGGTCACCCCATAACTTCTTCTCAACAATGAAATAATCATAACAAGTAACAAATTATTATAAGCATAGATATTTGTAAACCTCTATACTCTAAACTCTATACTCTATACTCTTAACTCTCTACTCATTACTCTCAACTGAAAAACGGTCTCCACTTTTCTTCTGCCGGCTTGGGGGTAATCAAACTCACAAAAATCAAGCAGAACAGCGAAATCGTCAAAGCGGGATAAACCGTGGCAACTCCTCCGGGATGCTTGAATAGCTCCCATAGTATGGTGACCAGCATGCCGGAGCCGATGGAACAGACTCCTCCTGCCGGAGTGGCTCTTTTCCAAAAAAAAGCAGCCAGCGTTGCCGGGGTTATTCCCACACCGTACATGGTATAAGCATAAAGAGCCATGGCTAAAACAGTGGTGAAGAATTTAACCTGCAGAAAGGCTATTCCCCCTAAAAGAACTACGACTATTCGCGAATATAGTACCATTTTCTTCTGAGAGGCGTCCGGATTTATGAATCGCTGGTAAACGTCGCGCATGATGTTGGTGGAGGGAACCAACAGAAACGAATCCGCGGTGGAGACGATAACCGCCACCAAAGCTGCCAGTAGTACACAACCGATGATGGGAGATAATCCGTGTCGAACCGAATGCAGCAATATCATCTCCGGATTGATGTCCAAGAACACGCTGCTTCCGATTATCGCTAAAACCACGATTAAGGTCTCCACAAAGATAGTTCCGCCTATCCAACCCACCACCGAGGCTTTAGCCGCTCTTTCGTCCCGGGCAGAGAAAAACCTCTGGTACATGTTGGACTCGCCCAAAAGCAAAAGCATGGTGGGAAGGGAATAGCTCAAAGCTTCCCAGATGGTCATGGTTCCTAAGATCTGGAATCTCTCCGAAGGTAATACCCGCATCACGTTTCCCCAGCCACCCGCCATTTTCAGTAGAAAAGGATAAGCTAGAATAAATCCCAGAAGTAAAACTACTCCATTTACCACGTCAGTGTAAGCAACGGAGAACATACCGGCCATGGCGGTGTATGCAATAACGAAAGCTGCCGTGATGATTATCCCCTGATCAACGGGGATTCCGATCACTAAGTTCAAAACCATTCCGCCGGCTTTGAATTGATAGCTGACTATGGCGGTGTATGCGATGATGGTGGTGATGCTTCCTAAGATCCGTGCATATTTATTGTATCGCGCTTCTAAGATATCCGGAACGGTGAACTGGGCAAATCTGCGGGCGCGTCCGGCGATGAAATAAAGTACGATGATCGCCACCCATACCCCGGCATCAAACCACAGAGCGGAAAATCCTTGCCGATAGGAAAGCCCAGCACCGCCGATGATGCTTCCCGATCCGATCCAGGTGGCTAAGAGCGTCCCCACCAATATTGGAGCGGATAGCTTTCTTCCCGCCACCATGAAATCGGTTTGGGTCTTCACCTTCCCCGAGCGAATCGCTCCCACCCCGATTAAAATCAGAAGGTAAATTAAAATAACCCAGAAGTAGAGCATGGCTTTTTAGATTGTTCCACCACGACCTAAGGGTCGCGTCAATTGACAATACCTTTGAATCCGAAATTGCCACGAGCTTTAACTCGTGGGTTTAAAGCATAAATCTTTGGGCTAAAGCCCAGAGGAATATTTAGATTCTTCATAACCACGATCTGAAGGTCGTGGCAATAGATCATTTCTTATCTTAACGAATTGCCACGAGCTTTAGCTCGTGGATTCAGAGTCACACAAATCTTCTTGGGGTTTCAACCCCTTGGTAAATCTTTAGGTTAGAGCCTAGAATAACAAGTGATTTCTCAATAACCGCGACCTTTGGTTATCTTGTATCGGTGGATGAGACCGCAAAACCATATTTCTTAATAAACTCCTGGTATTCTTCAGCAAAGGTTTTCTTTCGGTGATACTCTTCTTGATTGTCTATATATTCTCGAACTTTGTCCACCATCGATTCACTCACTGAGATAGCAATATATTCATCTTGCCATTCAAACTTCCCTGGTATAAAACTTTCAGAATTTACCCAATGCGATGATTCTCCTTTAAGAAGTTGTGTCACCTTTGCAATGGATTGGTCAGCTTTGATCGAGACCAACGCATGGACATGGTCACAAACACCATTGACTGAATCGAGGTAAATATCTTTCTTGCCTGCATTCTCTTTGATGTGTTCGATGACTTGGTTCCTCAACTCTTTCTTTAGTATCGGTGTCCGATTCTTCGTTGACCAAATCAGATGAATCCAGACTCTGATGTATGGCATTTATTTACCCCCTAACACTTTTTGATCAAAGTTTAGGAGTTCTTATAAAAAATCACCATGAGCATTAGCTCGTGGATTTGCATCTAACATCTTTAGGGGTTTCAACCCCTTTGTGGTTCTATGGGCTAAAGCCCAAAGGAATTTTTGGAGTCTTTCTGTCCACGACCTAAAGGTCGTGGCAATAGACAAGAGTTTTAAATCAAGAATTGCCCCGCGCTTTAGCTCGTCTTAAGGGGTTATCGTAGCTTTTATCCCTCAACTCCGCCACTACTTTTTCACTGATTCTTTTTCTTCAATGCAGTTTATCTTTCGTGATTTTTGACATTTTAGTGCGGCTTTCACTAAATCCCTGAAAAGCGGATGCGCTCTGGTGGGTCTGGATTTTAGCTCCGGATGAAATTGCACTGCCACAAACCAGGGATGATCGGTAAGTTCGATGATCTCCACCAACCTTCCATCCGGGGACAGACCGGTTAGTTTCAATCCGGCTTTGGTAAGCACGTCCCTGAATTGATTGTAAAACTCGTAGCGGTGCCGGTGCCGCTCGCTTATTTTTTCCTCGCCGTATGCCTGGTAAGATAGACTGTTCTTATCCAAGATGCAGGGATATGCTCCCAACCGCATGGTCCCGCCCATGTCGGTTATCTTCTCCTGATCCGGCATGAGGTGAATCACCGGATAGGGGGTGTTCGGATCAACCTCGTAACTGTTGGCTTTTTCCAGATGGCAGACGTTCCGAGCAAACTCGATCACCGCACACTGCATCCCCAGACAGATCCCCAGATAGGGAATTTTATTCTCCCTAACGTATCTGATCGCTTCGATTTTCCCCTCTATCCCCCTCTCCCCGAATCCGCCGGGAATCAACACCCCATCCACGTCCTCAAAAATCTTACTGGCACTTTGCGGATTCACCTCCTCCGCATTGATCCATTTCAATTCCACCCGAGCATCGTTTTCGACACCGGCATGTACAAAAGCCTCGATGATGCTTTTGTAAGCATCCTTTAGATGGGTGTACTTTCCGCAGATTCCTATTCTCACCTTGTGCTTCGGATTTTTGATCTTCTCCATCATCTTTAGCCAATCATCCATCTTCAGCTCTCCGCATTTCAAATCCAGATGCTGGATGATCAAATTATCCAAACCCTCCTGGTGGAATAGAATGGGAACCTCGTAAATACAGCCCACGTCGATGGCTTGAATCACGGCATCGGGATGGACGTTGCAGAAAAGCCCGATCTTCTCCCGGATCTGTTTGGTCAAGGGTTGAGCCGTACGGCAGAGAAGTATGTTGGGCTGAATTCCGATCTCCCGAAGCTCCTTCAC
>JBDROD010000006.1:0-2605 GCA_043810415.1 Candidatus Zixiibacteriota bacterium
TTACTTTTCCGGATCGATTAAAGGGTGAGGTAGATTTGCTCATTCTTAACGCATGGACCCGGGAGAAGGAGAATCCGAGTGCAGAGTGCAGTTGAATTTTTCCTTAACCTTTATCAACGATGTGAGACAGGAAATATAAATTTAAGATTCTTAGGGAAAGATTATCCCAAAAATGAATTTCTACCCCTGTCCTCTATATTTGAGAACCCACATAAAATCTCACCTATCCTTGACCGATATAAGGCCTTCAATTCATACTTTGGAATAGCTCTTCGTAACGGGACAAACGGGACGAAGGAAGCAATTACTGAGATCCCCGCCCTTTGGGTTGACTTGGATGGATCACCCATTAATAAAGTAAAAGAGGGGCCATGGTCACCCTCTGCCGTGATAGAAACGAGTCCCGGGAAATTTCATTGTTATTGGAAGCTCAGGGAGCCCGCTGATAAATCTGAGATTGGCCAGATAGAGAATCTTTTAAAGCGTCTAGCCATATTTTTTGGAGGAGATCCGGCTGCAACCGATGCTTCAAGAATTCTCCGAATCCCGGGGACCTTAAATCATAAAACTACTCCGCCCTTCCCTGTCGTCATTCATTCTTTTTCCGACCTTGAATATAACCTAACTGATTTTGATGATCTTCCAGAAATCCATTCTCCCTCTCCCAATCAATTTACTTCAAAGCCTGGGGACCGATTAAAAAAGATCCTCGAATGTAAATTCCTGCAGCATTGCGATAAAGACCGGGCTACTCTTCCAGAGCCTCAATGGTATGCAATGGTTTCTATCTTGGCCCGGGAAGTCGGGGGACGTGAACTCATTCATTCTTTGTCAAAAGGGTATCCTAAATATTCGGCCAAAGAGACAGATGAAAAGATTCTTCATTCTTTGAACGCCGGACCCTTGACTTGCCAAAATATCAAAGCCCTTTGGAATTGCGGCCAAAATTGCGGAGTAACAAGCCCGATAAGATTGGCGCAGAAGAAATTGGAACCAGTACCTAGCACATTAGCGGGCTTCCCCCGGGATACTATCGGAGGCCTGGCCGGAGAGTTTGCCGATCTTTACAACACATATCTTGAACCCCCCTGGTCTTTCTTTGCCTTTAATTTCCTGACCTGCCTGGGGAATGTTATCGCCGACCGAGTAACCATTCAGAGCGAACTTCAACCGGAGCCGAGGCTTTACACCGTGACCATAGGAGAGTCGGCTGACGACCGGAAAAGCGAATCTATAAAAAAGACGGCGCAATTCTTTGAGAACACCCTTGAGCCCGGTTCGTTTAAAATTTGCTACGGGGTGGGGAGTGCAGAGGGACTTGCCAATCGTCTAAAAGAAAATCCCCGAACGCTTTTGGTTTTCGATGAACTAAAAAGTTTCGTTTCGAAATCCGCGATAGATGGCGCCATTCTGCTTCCTTGCGTAAACAGCCTCTTCGAAGATACCCGCTTCCATTCCGCGACTAAGACGCATTCTGTCGAGATCGAGGATGCGAGGCTTTCATTAATGGCGGCGAGCACTCAGGAAACCTTCGCCCGCATGTGGACTCCCGCTTTCCTGGATATCGGTTTTCTAAATCGTCTCTGGCTTGTAAAAGATCACGGCGAAAGAAAATATTCTATCCCAAAAGAAAGTCCAACAGACGAAATCAAAACCTTGCGGCGGAAATTCGGAGAATTGCTAAAGACCTTCGAAAGGCCCGGGAAGATACGCCTTCCAATCGAAGAGGAGGGAAGGGAAATCTTCCACGAGTGGTATATGGCGGTTGAACCCTCCCCATTTACGAAAAGACTTGACGGATATGGTTTACGCTTTATGATCCTCTTCGCCATTAACGAAGGAGAAGACCGGATCACGGCGGACATCATTTCCCGGGTAGTAACGCTTCTCCAATGGCAATTGAACATCCGGCGCGAACTATCTCCCATTGATGCTGAAGGAGCCATTGCAAGGATGGAGGAGCAGGTCAGACGTATTCTCTCGCGGGGGGCTTTGCCGAAACGCGAACTGCAAAGGCGTGTCAATTATCAAAGGGCTGGTTTATTTACTTGGAACCAAGCCCTTCGAAATCTGACTCAGGCCGGGGAAGTTCACTTTGATCCCAAAGGCCAGATTTATCAATTATTGTTGTGAAGTTGTCATCAAATCTGTCATCAGGTCTTTTTTAGGGGTTAAATTTATGAAATTATTAATAAAACACTGTCATCATATAGAGAGGGGGGTATATAAATAAACCTCTAATAGTATCTCTATAGCCTTGATGACAGTTAAGTATCCATTATTATAGTGGAAACCACGTGTTTGAGGTAGTGATGACAAAAGTGATGACAGAAACCGAAGAAAGAGAAATGAAGGAAATTTATGGAAATAATCAAGGAAACTCCACTGGAAATCTTTTGAAAATTTCCTTGTTTATGCTGATTTATCAATTATTTCAAGGTCTTAACTATGGAAAGATTTCTCAATCCATCTCAATTAGCTGAAACCTTGGGGGTCAAACCCGGGACCGTTTACAGTTGGCTCTCCCGGGGGATTCCCATTCCTTTTGTAAGAATTGGGGGAACGGTGAGGTTTAGGGAAAAGGCGGTGATGGATTGGCTTATTG
>JBDROD010000007.1:0-11510 GCA_043810415.1 Candidatus Zixiibacteriota bacterium
GACCGGGTGATCAAAATCTCTTGCGAAAAAAAGAGCCAATTCGGTGCGGGTGAAAAGTTCGATCTGATCTTTGAGCTGACCGGAAGAAACAGCAATGTGATCTTAACCAAAAATGAAATGGTGATAGATTGCCTGAGAAGAATCGATATCACCCAAAACCGGTTCAGGCAAATCTCACCGGGAGAAAAATATAACCTTCCCCCTCCTCCGAAAAAGAAAAATCCCTTCTCCATAGGCAAAGATGTGTTTATCCAGCTCGCCAGAACTCCTCAACCGGTGACCGATTGGTTAGAAGGTCATTTTATTGGAATTGACAAGCTTTTAGCTCAAAAGATTGCCATTGATTCCGGGTTTGACCTGAATAAGAATATTTCTCACCAGGATGAAGATGAAATGGAACTCCTGTGGGGGGCATTTTCGCAAACTTTCAAGAAACTGTCTCATCACGATGTGACTTATCTGATCATCAATAACCCGGATGGTAAGCTAAAGGCTATCAGTTGTATGGAGCTTTCTTTCATTCCGGAAGATCAGAAAATACATTACCCCAATTTGAACTCCGCCATAAAGAGCTTCTTCTCCGCCAAATTGGGAACAGAAAAAACAAATAAGGAGTTGAATAAGTTATCTTCGTTTGTTAATCGTGCTTTGGAAAAGTTGCACCAAAGAGAAAGGAAGATAGAAGAGGATTTACGGAAATCCGAGAGAGCTGAAGAATACAAAAGATTTGGTGAACTCTTGATGATGAATAAGGAAACGATCAAAAAGGGCCAGGTATATGTCGAGCTGACCGATATATTTGATCCCCAACATCAGATATTGGAAATCCCTTTGGATTCTAAACACAACGCTTTAGCCAACGCCCAAGCTTATTTCAAGAAATACAAAAAAGCAAAAGATGCCTTGAGCATAATTAAAAAGCGAAAAGAAGAAACCGAACACCAGATAATTCAACTGGCGGAAATTTACAAGCTGCTGGCAGGACCAGTTGAGAAGATAAATTTAGAAAAGCAGAAGCAAAATCTGATCCGTTTGGGGCTTATACGACCGACCCGACCAAAGACCAAAGATAAAAAGAGAAAAGAAATCTCTTTTCGAAGGTTTTTAACCAAAAGTGGTTTGGAAATTTTGGTGGGAAAAAACGACAAGGAGAATGATTTCCTGACGTTTAAGTATGCTAATCCCGATGATCTATGGTTCCATGCCCAGGACGTTCCGGGCTCGCACGTGCTTTTGAGAAAAAAGGATAAGAAATCCGAATCTTCCCCATCAGAAATTAGGGAAACTGCCCAAGTGGCGGCGTACTTTAGCAAGGCTCGAAGGGAAAAGAAAGTGACCGTGGTTTATACTCAGGCCAAACACATCAGAAAACCCAAGAGGGGAAAACCGGGATTGGCTTTGGTGACAAGAGAAAAAAGTATATTAGTGGAGCCAAAATTGCCGACGGATCAGTTGTAGTGTCGCAGCCGGCTTCCGATGGAAGACACGCGTACGCAAACCTTTACGGGTCTGTTGAAAAACTTTATTCGCAGGGCTAAATGCCATGCTCTATAAGTGATAATTTATTATCGTTCATAGAGGCGGGAATTTATCCCGTCCCAAAATTATACTTCTTCGATACGCCCTTCAAGGTTTGCTATCAAGGCACCCTTAAGGACATTAATCTGATCGAGCTGGGGTAAAGAAAGTCCATAATTTCTGCCATAACCTGAATATTCGCCTGGGGTAAAGTCTGATGCCGTTATTTTGAATCTCGTCCGGTTTTATCTTAAAGATCGCCTCCTTTGTAATTCTCCAACGAGACATAAGTAATCGGAACATAATCAGAATCCATGAAATTCTAAGTTGATGATCAGCCACCCCTCTCTGTAACTCCTGAAACGAAACCATCATATTGAGCAATAACAAAGGCATCCGCTACTTAATAACAAGCATGAATTAGAGTCACTGGGTTCCTCCCTTCGTGACTGCCGGGTGAGGGGATTTAACCGACACAGAAGAATTTTGGGTAAAATTTGTATTTTTCTCTTGACAACTGCACAAATGAGCAGTATATTCAACTCGTAGATTATACTGAACGGATGAGCAGTAAAAAAGCTTGTAACGGCAATTGTAAATTAACCCTAAACGGAGGTCTTGATGGTGATGGTCCGGAAAGCTTATCATATTAAAGAGTTGACCAAAAGGCAGAAGGATGTTTTGGATTTCATCCGGGAGATGGTCGAAAGCAGAGGGCTGCCCCCCACCATCCGGGAGATCGGCGAAAAATTCAAGATCACCTCAACCAACGGGGTGAGGGCGATCTTATCCGCCTTGGACAGAAAGGGATATATCCGGCGCCAGCCTTTGGTATCGCGGGGGATCGAGCTGGTCAAAAAAGCCACGTTCGACTTCGGCCAAAGGAGGTCTTATGTGACCGTTCCCCTGGTGGGAAGAATCGCCGCCGGACTGCCCACCCTGGCGGTGGAAAACATCGAAGGCTCCATCGCAGTGGACAAATCTTTTCTTCCGGGCGGCGACGTCTTCTCCTTGAGGGTGGTGGGAGACAGCATGAAGGACTCGGGCATATTCGACGGCGACTACGTATTGGCCCGGATGCAGTCCACTGCCGAAAAGGGGGACATCGTGGTGGCGGTGATCGGCGAGGAGGCCACGGTGAAGACTTACGTACCGCAGAAGAACCGGGTGAGGCTGGAGCCGGCAAATCCCGCCTTCCAGCCGATTGTGGTCGATACCAGATTTTCCGACTTCCGCATTGCGGGAAAGGTGATCGGGCTGTTGAGAAGGATGTGACCCCCCTTCTATCCCCCTTCCCACCGTCTGCTGTCCGCCGTCCGCCGCTTAAGGATTTTTTACAGGCGGAATGCTGACTTGTCCTGAGCGCAGCCGAAGGATAGCGATCGGCGGACATTTTCATGGAGAGGGAAGGAGGTTTCTTGTTCGTCGTGGACGCCAGCGTCCGTGACGGTATGGTGAAAATTGGTAGAGGACGAGGCGTCCTCTACCAACGAAAACAATCCCTTTTGGTGGAGCGATGAATCGGGTAAGAGGTCATTGCCTATGGATCAGGAGATAAACCAGCCGATCGAAGTGATGGCGGTGTTCGAAAAGGGAAGAATGCTCCCGGTCCGTTTCAGGTGGAACGGAAAGGTGGTAAAGATCGTCCACATAACCTCCAGGTGGAGAACCAACGAGGGGAGATTCAGGAAAAAACATTATTCCGTGATGGACCGGAACTCCGAGTTTTTTCAGCTTACCTACAAGGAGAGGACCTCGGAATGGTTTTTGAACAAAATCTGGGTGGAGTAAAATCCGGATCATAGGAGTGCCTACCCATGATTACTCCCAAGCCTATAAAGCATAACTCCGGTCAGATTATCAAATACTCGGCTTCACCCCAAAGGGAGCCGGTCATCCTGCACGTGGATATGGACGCTTTCTTCGCCTCGGTGGAGCAGAAAGAGCGTCCCTGGCTTGCCGGAAAGCCAGTGATAGTGGGAGGTGACCCCAAAAAGAGGTGCGGGGTGGTCTCAGCCGCCTCTTACGCCGCCAGGGAATATGGGATTAAAGCGGGCATGTCGTTGTTTGCCGCCAGAAGATTATGCCCGCATGCGGTCTTCCTTATTGGAATCCACGGGGATAAATACGAATACGTCTCCTCCCGTCTGGTGAAGATCTTTCGCCAATTCACCCCTCAGGTGGAACCATATTCCATAGATGAGGCTTTTCTGGACATAACCGGCTGCGAGAGATTGTTCGGACCACCGGCCGAGCTGGGAAGGAAGCTCAAGGAGAAAATCAAAGAGGAGCTGGGGCTCTCCTGTTCGATCGGCATTGCCTCAAGCAAGCTTCTGGCCAAGCTGGCCTCCTCCTTGAACAAGCCCGACGGCTTGACCATCATCCCCAAGGACAAGATCAAAGAGACATTGGATCCTCTGGAGGTGAGCGAACTGTGCGGCATCGGGCACAGGACCGCCAAGGTCCTTTCCAATCTCGGCATCCACACCGCAGGAGAGCTCGCCTCCTATCCGGTGGAGGTTCTCAAGGGGAAGTTCGGGATAGTGGGAGAATGGCTTCATTTTGGGAATAATGTTCAAAAAGTATTGCTCAAAGCATAGTTAAGATGTTTAATGGTATCATTTTGTGGGTACGATTATTGAACGCGTTTAACAATTGGGTTATATAATGAGACAAAAAATGGTGTCCGCATTGTCTATCGCCAACGGTGAAACGCAACGGGAACAGTCGCCATGGAAAACAGAGATGGTTCTGTTGCACATGTGGCCATACGTTCGGTTGGAAGAACCCTATAAATAAGTATTTCAGACAACGCATCTGGTTTATCCAATGGATTATTGAAGGTTATAATATGAGACAACTGTCAATTCAAAGCAGGCATAGTATCTCAACCATTAGGCGTATGATTAATTATTGGTTGCTTCATCCGCCTTGTGCCACTGAAGGACTCTCAACACATCGTTATCTTATCTTCGACGGAACCATCTTTAAACATCGCCGAGGGGTCTTTGCCGTAATGGATGCAGAATGCTACTCCGTGTTATATGGTGAACCGGATATCTCAGAAGGACCATCTGATCTTTCCAAGTTTTGTGTTTCCTTAGCACAACGTGAATTATCTCCCATCAGTGCTACGGTGGATGGAAACCCGCACCTGATCAAAACCTTACGCACACTATGGCCAAAGATCGTTATCCAACGCTGTTTGGTTCATATCCAACGTCAAGGTCTGATGTGGTGCCGACATTACCCAAAACGAACCGATGCCAAGCACCTGCGAGAACTATTCCTCCAAGTGATGTCCATCCATACCCTGGCTGACCGGAATCGATTCCTGGCGCGGGTGCATGAATGGGAACAAAAATATGGATTCAAAATTGCATCTTCACCCGAGACCGGATGGGTCTTCAGTGATTTAAAACGAGCCCGAAGCATGTTACTTTCTGCATTACCTGACATGTTCCATTACCTGAATGATCCCAATATCCCCAAATGCACTAATGCACTTGAAGGATACTTTGCACGTTTGAAACAAAAATATCGTCAACATCGAGGACTTGTTAAACACCACCGAGACTCATATTTCACTTGGTATTTACATCTCTGTCCTCGTTAAAAAAAGCAATACCTTTTGAGTATTATGCCCATTTTATGGCGAACGGGATCGACTGCTCGCCGGTGATCTCCTGCTCCATACCGGATAAATCGATGGGACATTCACGTACCCTGCCTGAAGACATCGACGATCCCCGGCAGATCGCCTCCATACTTTTGAGCCTGTCCAGCATGGTAACAAGAAGACTCAGGAAAGGGGGATTCAAGGGGCGCACCGTCACCCTGAGATTGCGCTACTCCGACTTCTTCAGCCTGACCCGATCGGAAACCATCCCTCGCCCCACCGATTCCGAACATGTCATCTTCAAAGTGGCGCCAAAGCTGGCGTTGGGTTTGGTATCGGGAATCAGAAAGGTGAGGCTTCTGGGGGTGAGCGTCTCTCAGCTCAAAAGAGAGGAAGAGTCTTTGCAAACCTTCCTCCCCTTAATTGAGTACCGGGACAAAAGGGAGGAGGTTTATTCGGCGATGGACAAAATCCGGGATAAATTCGGGGAGGAGTCGGTCCGCTGGGGAGGGGCGACTATTTTTGCTTGATGGAGATTTGGGAGGGGCAATTCATATGAGACATCCCCTTGAAGGGAGGTATTGCCCCTATTATAATTCATTAACCGGTCGACCGTTTCTGGGAAAGCAAAATGGCACCAAAGCCGGTGAAGAGAACCACAAAATAGATCAACCATTCCAGGTAGGGGATATTCAAAAGAACGGTCAATACGACCAAACCCAAGATCATCGACCAGATAAAGGATGGCTCTTCTTCTTTTCCCAAAGCTTTGATTATCCTGTCTCCCAGAAATGCCGCCACCGGTATTTTGGCGATGTAAATCAAGATCAAATATGCAAACAAAGATATTACCGCCAGAGGTATGCCGATTACCGTAATCAACAGTATTATGATGGCGATGGGTATGCAGACCATGAAGACAAAACCCAATCCCATACTCTTTAAAAACGATTCATCCACTGCTTTCTTTGCCTGATAGGCATTCTTCTTGCATACTAAGGACAACACGATTCCGGTGATCATCAGAGCTAAAAGAAAAAGCGTCTCCGTGATTAAAGATTTGGTTGAAAATACATTCTTAGACTCCTTTCCCTTTTTCAACTCTTTTTTGGTCCAGACGGTTTCCCCGGAGACTGAAGCTCCCGATTCTATCTTGGCTTTTTTTTCACTTTTATACTTGAAATTTCCCAAGATCTGAGCGGTAGGCATTAAGGTGATGTTTTCAGCGGTAATCGAAACGTCTTTTCCCACCACGCCGGTGATGATCAACGTGCCTACTGATCCTTTCAGCTCCCCCCCCACCTTGCCGTCCAAAGTCATCTCCCCCCCAAAAGCACTGACATCCTTGGCGATGCTGGCATCCGATCTGATGTTCAAGGAGCTGCAGAAGGCTATGAGATTCTGGTTTAATTGCCCATTTATATTAACGTTCTGGGCAAAGCCCCGCACGCTACCGTTCACCACCCCCAGGATCTCCAGATTCTGAGCGGCGGAATTCAAGCTTCCGGTAACCAGACCGCTTTGCACCAGATACCTGGAGGCGGAGATCAAATCCCCTTCTATGGTACCATCCAGTTTGATGTTCCCCCCCGCAATTATCAGATCGTCATCGATCTTCGAAGTATCCGGAAAGAAAAAGTTGTCCACGGATTTGAATTGAGTGGCATAAGCAAAATTGAAAATCAACAATATCCATACCACCGCAAATATCCAAAGGGTACAAGATTTTCTCAAGCAGGTCATTCAAATCCTCCCTGTTAGGATGGACTTTCTATTTAACTTTACGTAATTTATCGCTTCTGGTTTCTTACCGATTGAAAAGATTTATGGAAAATATGGATAATCCGGACTCGATATCTGCTCAATATCTATATTCGGATGAAAAATCGGTTTTAATATAAAAGACCACAAATTTAAAAGCAATATATTTCGCACCGGTATACCGCAGACCTCATCGGTAAGGAAGACACTATACCGGAGCATGTGCATTATAACGCATAGAGACAGAAAGATATTATAGCCAGGGAAGATTTAACGGAAAATATAAGTTGACAAGCACGAGAAAACTCGTAAATTTTGCATCGTCTGGGTTAATACTTTAGCTTGAGGGAAAGAAGATGAAAGTTATAATTCCGGTAGCCGGAATTGGAACCAGGTTAAGACCCCATACCTATACCGTCCCCAAAGTGCTTCTGCACGTGGCGGGTAAACCGATATTGGCTCATATCCTGGACATAGTGAAAAAATTGAAAATCTCAGAACTGGTATTGATAACCGGATTTTTAGGCGATCAGGTTGTCGACTACGTAAGAAAAAATTATAACTTCAAATGCAAGTTCATCGAACAACGGGAGCTAAAGGGATTAGGATACGCCATCAGCCGGGCATGCCCGGAGATGAGTGACGATGAACCGGTCCTGATAATTTTGGGGGATACCATCTTTGATGCCGATTTGATTCCGATGATCCGCGGGGATTACGATGCTTTGGGAGTGAAGAAAGTTGCCGATCCCCGGCGCTTTGGAATCGTGGAGATGAAAGGGCGGTTCGTCCAACGCCTGATTGAAAAGCCGGAGAGACCCACTAGCCATTTGGCGGTGGTGGGAGTCTATTTCATCAAAAACACCCGCCTGCTTAAAGAGTGTTTGGAACACATAATCAAAAATAAGATAATGACCAAAAATGAATACCAGCTCACCGACGCTCTGCAGCTGATGATCGACCGGGGAGCCAAGTTCAAGACCTTCAAGATCAGAGGATGGTATGATTGCGGAAAACCGGAGACCTTACTGGAGACCAACCGAAAACTATTGGTCAAGCTGAATCCCGTTTCGCAGATCAAGACTGCGCTGATCCTGCCCCCGGTGTTCGTTTCCAAATCCGCTCGCGTGGAAAACTGCGTTCTAGGTCCGTACGTTTCGGTGGCGGATAAAGCCATTCTCAGGAATTCCATCATCCGAAACTCCATTATCGGCATCCGGGCATCGGTGGAAAACTCCACGCTGGATTCCTCCCTGGTAGGGAATCGTGCTCAGGTCAAAGGAGTCTTTCGACAGCTTAACGTGGGGGATTCATCCGAAATCAATTTAACCCACCCTCATTTATAGTTGAATGAATTCATAATAAGGAAATACGCGTCTTTCAAGCTCGTATAATGGTATCGAAACTCTAATAATAAACTTAGCTTCGGTTTTCCATCTTTGAAATTCCATAAGAGATGTGATCTCGTCAGGCATCATAAGGTTTATTAAGCTGAAAGACCATACAATATTATCTTTAATGGACTCAAATCGCAAAAAATGAATAGAATAAAGGAGTAAAAATGTCCGCACGAAAGAACTTTTTCACCTCCGAATCGGTAACCGAGGGGCACCCCGACAAACTGTGCGATCAGATTTCGGATGCGGTGTTGGACGAATTGATAAAGCAGGACATACATGCCCGGGTGGCATGCGAAGCCTTTGTTACCGTAGGCCTGGTTATCGTGGGGGGAGAGATCACTACCAAAGGATACGTCGATCTTCCCCGGCTGGTGCGGAGCCTGATAAGAGACATAGGTTACATCGACCCGAAGTACGGTTTCAGCGCGGATGGCTGTGCCGTATTAAATGCCATCGGCAAGCAGTCTCCGGACATTTCCCAGGGAGTGGATACCGGAGGAGCGGGGGATCAGGGTCTGATGATCGGTTACGCCTGCCGGGAGACTCCCGAGTTGATGCCTCTTCCCATCATGCTGGCACACAAGCTCTGCCAGCGTTTGGCGGAAGTGAGGAAAAAAAAGATCCTCCCCTATTTGGGACCAGACGGCAAATCGCAGGTGACGGTGGAATATGAAGACGGATCCCCCAAAAGAGTCGATACGGTGATTATAGCCAGTCAGCATACCGAGGAGATACTTGATTCCAGCGGTAAAATGATCACCGACCAGGCCAGACAAAAGATCATAGAGAACGTGGTGAAACCGGTGGTGGGCGGGCTAATGGATGATCAGACCAAATATTTCATCCATGCCACCGGTAAATTCCTGATCGGAGGACCGCAGTCCGATACCGGCATGACCGGCAGAAAGATCATCGTCGATACTTACGGGGGTACGGTTCCTCACGGCGGAGGTGCGTTCTCCGGGAAGGATCCGACCAAAGTGGACCGCTCCGCCACCTATGCGGCCAGATACATCGCCAAGAACGTGGTGGCAGCCGGACTGGCGGATAAGCTTTTGATTCAGCTGGCTTACGTCATCGGAGAGCCGAAACCGGTCTCCATCATGCTGAACAGCTTTGGAACCATTAAAATTCCGCACCAGCGGCTGGAGGAGTTGATAAGAAAGCACTTTGAGCTCACCCCGCAGGGAATCATCGAGATGCTGGATCTGAAAAGACCCATTTACCGGGAGACCGCAGCATACGGGCATTTCGGAAGAACCGAACCGACTTTCACCTGGGAAAAACTCGATAAAGCGGAAGACCTTAAGAAGGATGTTTAACGGGAAAGGATTCAAGGGTTCGAGGATTCGAGGGTTCAAGTGGTTATTTAAAGATTAAACCGATCAAAAGGAAGAACATCTAGTTGACTTCGCCTTTGGTCATGGAGTAGAGGAGAATCTACCTTTAGTTGACAACCTTTTTTGTATTGCATTTCACTCGACCCCTCGACCCCTTGAATCCTCGAACCCTCTTAGTAAATTTCAACAGAAAAAGAAGCATTTAAGAACCTAGAAGGAGACCAAACGTGAAATACGATGTCAAAGATCTAAAATTAGCCCCTCAGGGGAGATTGAGGATCGAATGGGCGGAAAGAAACATGCCGGTTTTAAGGCTGATCCGGGAGAGATTCAAACGGGATAAACCACTTAAAGGGGTAAAGATCTCCGCATGCTTGCATGTCACCACCGAGACAGCCAATCTCATGTCTACCCTGGCAGCCGGCGGCGCCCAAGTGACCCTGTGTGCCTCCAACCCGCTCTCCACCCAGGATGATGTGGCTGCCTCTTTGGTCAAAGACCTGAGAATTCCGGTTTTCTCCGTCAAGGGAGAAAGCAACCGGGTCTACTATCAGCACATTATGAGTGCTTTGGAGATACAGCCCGATATCACCATGGACGACGGGGCGGACTTGGTTTCGACCTTGCACTCCCGGAGTAAGAATCTGCTTAAAGGCGTGATCGGCGGAACCGAAGAGACCACCACCGGCGTGGTGCGGTTGAGGAGCATGGAGAAACACGGGATTTTGAAATACCCGCTGATAGCGGTGAACGATTCCAAAACCAAGCATTTCTTCGATAACCGGTACGGCACCGGACAATCGACGGTGGATGGAATCCTGCGCGCCACCAACATGCTTTTGGCCGGGTCAAGAGTGGTAGCGGCGGGTTACGGCTGGTGCGGACGCGGATTCGCCACCAAAGCCAAAGGCATGGGGGCGGACGTCATCGTCACCGAGGTGGATCCGCTTAAAGCCATAGAGGCGGTCATGGACGGGTTCCGGGTGATGAAGATGGCCGAAGCCGCAAAGATCGGGGACATATTCTGTACCTTAACCGGCGACATCCATGTTCTCCGCAGAGAACATTTCAAAACCATGAAAGACAACGCGGTGATATGCAACTCCGGACATTTCAACGTGGAGATAGACATACCCGCATTAGAAAAGATGGCCAAAAGGAAAAGAGAGATCAGAGAATATGTAACCGAATACACTCTCCCCGGAGGAAAAAGGATCAATCTCTTAGCCGAAGGCCGGCTGGTGAATCTCTCCGCAGCCGAGGGTCATCCGGCCAGCGTGATGGACATGTCTTTTGCCAATCAAGCCCTGTCCGCGGAATATCTGGTACAGGTAGGAAAGAAATTGGAAAATAAAGTATATACGGTGCCGGAGAGGATCGATTCCGAAATCGCCCGTCTCAAACTGAAATCCATGGGAGTCACCATCGACCGTCTCACCCCGGAGCAGAAAGAATATCTGGCAGGCTGGGAGATGGGAACGTAAGTCGAAGTAACGAGTAATGAGTAATGAGTATTGAGTTACGAGTATTGAGGTAATATGGGCTTGGAAGTCCCGCCTACGAACTTGCCAGATGAGTTTTTGATGTTCTAGCATATAATATAATAGCCCCCTCACCCTTCCCTCTCCCACCAGGGGAGAGGGAAGTCAACATTCACACTATCTATTTCACCCTCTCCTGTATCCTCTCCCATCAAGGGAGAGGAGATTCTTCTTCACCCTACAGTTTTATCTCACGACCTGAAGATCGTGGCAATAAATGGAGAACACTCCGAGGCGTGAAGCCTCGGGTACGCGGCTTGGGGGGGCTTGCTGGGTTTGCTGGGCTTGCTGAGGGTGGTTTTTCATTTTTCAATTCCTTGGCGTATCTGAG
>JBDROD010000008.1:0-4350 GCA_043810415.1 Candidatus Zixiibacteriota bacterium
TGTTCCTGAGCATCTTCAGCACGTCAACGGAAATCGCTTACTACAACGTGGCGTTCATCCTCTCCAGCCGGACCATGATCCTCCTGCCGGGGGCATTGACCGGTATCCTCCTCCCTGCCATGTCGGAAGTATATGGAGGGGGGAATAAGGAGGAGCTGGCAAAAGTGCATTCCAACTCCACCCGCTACTTGGCCATGCTCTCGTTCCCTCTTTGTCTGGGAGGAATAGCTATGGCCCATCAGCTATTGCCCCTGCTTTACGGTCAATCCTACCAGCCGGCGGTTTTGTTATTTGGCATACTTCTTATCGGCGGTGCGGTGGGTTTCATTGCCACTTCCAGTTCGTCACTTTTGTATGGGACCGAACTGCAGGGGATAGTGGTAAAGGCGGGAATTTTAGCGGCTTTGGTCAATATCGTTATCAGCCGTCTTACGGTGGTAAGCTGGGGGGCGAAAGGGGTGGCTCTGGCTACCGCATTCGCCCAAGCATTAGCCGGCGTTAGCATGATGATCTACGCCTACAAGATCCATATGAAACAGCGATTCCCCGGCACAAACCTTTTAAGAATTTTTTCCGCTTCTCTTTTCATGGGTTTAGCGGTATTGGTAATAGTGGTAAGCATAAAGGGAGCGGCGGGTGTCGTTTTAGCCCTGATGGTTTCCTTACCCTTGTATATATTTAATTTGTTCCTAACCAGAAGTTTGACTTTGGAGGATATGAATCTGCTGGAGGCGGCGATAAACCGAATGCCTGAAAGCTGTTCCCGGAGGATTCAACCGATCAGGATGAGATTGACAAAATGGTTTTATTCCGGTTGATAAATCTGTCATGGTAGAGGAAAAATGAGAATCGGAATCGATGCCCGCTCCGTCTTAAAAAAAAGGACCGGGGTGGGAGCCTATACTTTCAATTTGATCCAGCATTTAAGCCGCCTGGACAGGGAGAACCGGTACGTCCTCTTTTACAGCCATCATTTGAACGTCAAACCTAACATACCTAAAATCGAAAATCCCAATTTCGAAAGCAGATTCTTCCGCATCCCCAATAAACTTCTGAATCTCTCGTGGGGGACGATAAAGCTGCCCAAGATCGATTGGCTGGTGGGAGAGGTGGATTTATACCATTCACCCAACTACAATTTGAACATTCTGGCTCGGGGAAAGTCGGTGATGACCATCCACGACCTCAACTTTTTGGCTTATCCCCGGTTCACCATCTCTTCCGGCAGATGGCATTATGCCTTTAAGATAAAAAACTACGCCCAAAAAGTGGATGCCATCATTACAGATTCTTTCAGCACCAAAAACGAAATAATCAAGTATCTGAAAATCCCGGAGGAGAAAATCCACGTCATCCATTTGGGATGTTCCCGGGCATTTCAGCCTTTACCCGCAAGCGAGAGGTTAGGCAAAACGGAGGAGAAATTTAAAATCAAGGGTAACTTCATTCTTTATGTGGGAACCCTGGAGCCCCGGAAGAATTTGAAGGGACTTATTCAAGCGTATGCTCAAAGCAGAGCCAGAAAAGATTTTACCTTGGTTCTGGCTGGAGGGAAAGGGTGGAAGTACGAACACATTTTCCGTCTGGTGGATAAGTTACAACTGCAGGAGCGGGTGATTTTCACCGGATACGTGCCGGAAGCCGACCTTCCCGGATTATATCAGGGTGCGTCCCTGTTCGTTTATCCCTCGTTATACGAGGGTTTCGGTCTTCCTCCGCTGGAGGCGATGGCTTGTGGTCTTCCGGTGATAGTTTCCCATACCACCTCGCTGCCCGAAGTGGTGGGGGATGCGGGAGTTTACGTCGATCCGGACGATATTGAGCAGATATCCTTTTCCATCGACACGGTGCTGTCCGATTCCGAGCTTCGCCAGACTCTTATTCGGCGTGGTCTGGAAAGGGCCAAGCTTTTCTCCTGGGAGAAGACGGCAAAGGAGACCTTGAAACTCTATGAGCAGGTTGTTAAGTGAAGGTTCAAGGTGAAAGGTGAAAGGTTTAAGGTTAAAGATTTAAGATTCAAGAAGCAAGATTCAGGCAATATTGAATTCTGCATTGTAACTTTGAATTTCGTTTTTTTCACTTCAGTAGGGGCAATTCCAGTTAACTGTACGTTTTTGTATACATTTATGGCGCATAGAAAGAAATATTGACAAAATAATATAATTGCGTATTATATTGTTTTGGTTTTTGTATCCAAAACCAAATAGACGGCGAATAATCTTAAATTTACAGGAGGTTTTCGTGAAGGATTTCAAGATCGAACAGATCAGAAACATAGGAGTGGTAGGTCATGGGGGTGTAGGTAAAACCTCCCTGGTGGAGGCGATGCTCTACAACGGCAAGATCACCACCCGGTTGGGCAAGGTGGCCGATGGAACCAGCACATCCGATTACACCGACGACGAGATCGAAAGGAAGATATCCATCGGCGCCTCGCTAGTACATCTGGAGTGGAAGAACCACAAGATAAACGTGGTGGACATGCCCGGTTATCAGGACTTCATCGGGGAGGTGGTAGGAGGCCTCAGGGTTACCGAGACCGCTTTGATACTCCTTTCGGCCCAATCCGGAGTGGAGGTGGGCACCGAACAGGTCTGGAATATTGCCGAAAACTATAAGCTGGCGCGGATGCTGTTTATCAACCGGATAGAAAAAGAACATGCCAACTTCGAGAAGACCTTCAAGGAGGCCAAGGAAGCCTTTGGGCAAAAGGTGGTGGCTATCCAGATTCCCATGGGTGAAGGGTTGAACTTCAAAGGGTTGATCGATCTGATAAAGATGAAGGCGCTTTATTTTGATCCGGACGGCAAGTACAAGGAGGATAAAATCCCCCCCGAGCTGGAGGGAAAAGCCAAGGAATCGCAAGAGAAACTGATAGAGGCGGTGGCGGAGACGGACGATGCTATGTTGGAGAAATTCTTCGAAAAAGGCGAGCTGACCACCGAAGAGATAATCGACGGTTTGCGAAAGGGAATTATCGCCCGGAAGATCTTCCCCCTCGCCTGCGGCTCTGCTTTGGAGAATACCGGGGTAACCTCCCTTTTGGACAGCGTGGTAGCATATCTCCCCTCCCCTGCGGATTTTGTCCAGATATCGGGAAAAGTACCCGATACCGGAAAAGAGAAGCTGGTGAAGATAAGTGCAGATGAGCCTTTGTGCGCCTTTTCCTTCAAAACCGTATCCGAGCCGCATGTAGGCGAGTTGAGCTTTTTCAAGGTTTATGCCGGGAAACTGCAATCCGGAATAGACGTATATAATTCCACCCGGGAGGTCTCGGAGCGCATCGGGCAGATTTACGCTTTAAACGGCAGGGAAAGAAGGGAAATCGGCATAGTGAATGCCGGGGACATCGCTGCCATAGTCAAGCTGAAGAACACCAAGACCGGCGATACCTTCTGCGAGAAGAAGGATCCGGTGGTATTGCCTCCGGTCGACTTCCCCAAGCCGGTGATTAATATGGGAATTAGGCCCAAGAACCGGGGGGATGAGGAGAAGCTCGCCAACGGGTTTACGAAACTGCGGGAGGAGGATCCCACTTTCATCATGGAGGTGGACCCGGATATCAGGCAAACCATTATCTACGGACAGGGTGAACTTCATTTAGACGTTATGATAGATCGACTAAAGCGGAGATTTGGCGTGGAAGCCGAGCTGGAGAAACCCCGCATACCTTATAGGGAAACGATAAATGCCAAAGCGGAAGCGCAAGGTAAGTATAAAAGACAATCCGGTGGTAGGGGTCAATATGGTGACGTTTGGCTCAAGCTGGAACCTCTCCCCCGCGGGACCGGATTTGAGTTCGTGAACGATATCGTGGGTGGCGTGGTACCGTCCAAGTACATACCGGCAGTGGAAAAAGGGGTGGTGGAAACCATGGCAGAGGGATTTTTGGCAGGTTATAAGGTGGTGGATTGCAGGGTGACCATATACGACGGTTCCTATCACGATGTCGACTCCTCCGATATGGCCTTCAAGATCGCCGGCTCGATGGGATTCAAGAATGCAGCCACCAAGGCAAAACCGGTGTTGTTGGAACCGATCTATAACCTGGAGGTGATCGTGCCCGAGGAGTTCATGGGGGACGTGATGGGCGATCTCTCCAGCAAGCGCGGTAAGATTTTGGGTATGGACCGGGAAGGAAATTTCCAGAAGATCAAAGCTTCGGCGCCTTTAGCCGAATTATATAAATACTCCACCTCTTTGAGATCTATGACCCAAGGCCGGGGACTTCACCGGCGGGAATTCTCTCATTACGAGGAAGTGCCCAGAGAGGTTGCCGACAAGCTTATAAAGGAAGCGCAGCAGGAGAAGGAAGCGCAGCAAAAATAGAGAACACAGGGTCAAGGGGCA
>JBDROD010000009.1:0-4321 GCA_043810415.1 Candidatus Zixiibacteriota bacterium
CGGGACTGA
This sequence comes from Candidatus Zixiibacteriota bacterium, assembly GCA_043810415.1. Lineage (GTDB taxonomy): Bacteria > Zixibacteria > MSB-5A5 > MSB-5A5 > SM1-73 > CAIVRH01. The sequence continues at coordinate 10 of JBDROD010000009.1, forward strand.
TCTTCTATGGTTTTCTCAACGCTTACTTCATTTGAAATCATCCTGCATTTTCCCCGCAAATCTTGGCGAATACTTAAGCTCCTTTTTCAAAGATTAAGTTTTACTAAATTTGACCTGGTAGAGACCGATTTAACAAATATACCTTTCAGTGAAAATCCTTGAACCTTTTAAAGGGGGGACGATGAAAAAGCTCCAACTGTTTTTAATCCTGGTGGCGGTTGTGTCCGTCACGTTTTGGTTGGTTCATCCCGTCTTTGCCAATGACATCTCCTATGTTTCCAGCATCCTCTGGTCCAGAATCTGGGACGTTCAGGCGAGCGGTAATTATGCTTATTGCGGGTATACCAACGGGTTGATGATCATGGACATCTCCGATCCCGCCAATCCCATTCAGTTAAGTGAATTTTATCATCCAGGTGAGGGCAGAGGAGTTTTCGTTAAGGATAACCGGGTATATTTAGCTGATAGGACCGGGGGTCTGATCATAATCGACGCGAGCAATCCCGCTGACCCAATTTTGACAGGCAGCTGCGATACGCCGGGGAGTGCCTATGCTGTTTTCGTTTTGGACAATTTTGCTTACGTGGCAGATTATGGCAGTGGATTGCAGATTATCGATGTGAGCGTTCCATCTTCTCCGAATTTGGTAGGGGGTTACGATACCCCGGGTCAGTCGTGGGACGTTTTTGTCCAGGATAGTCTGGCTTATATCGCAGATGCAGGAAGCGGGTTGCAGGTATTCAACGTCAGCGATCCGGCCCATCCGGTTTTGAGAGGAACCTACGATACCCCGGCTTCGGCTTACGGGGTTATCGTTGATGACACCATAGCTTACGTGTCGGATTATCATTACCTGACCGATGTCACCACTCTGCAGATCATCAATGTCACCGATCCGGGTAATCCGGCATTGATCACCGGTTTCAATCCCATAGGTTCCATTTGGAAGGTAGATATCCAAGACAGCCTGGCTTATCTGGCACTCAACTTCAGCCTGCAGATTATCAACATCCACGATCCCGCTCATCCCGAATCGGTTGGCTGCTACCTCATGCCCCAAGGTCAAGCTTTAGGCATCTCGGTTCAGGACAGTCTGGCTTACGTGGCGGATTTGTTGAACGGTTTTAAAATAATCCGGGTCAGCGATCCAGCTTCTCCCGAGTTAAAAAGCAATTACGACGCCCCCTATTGGATCGAGGACGTCTTTGTCAAAGACAGCTTGGCTTACGTGGCCGACCGGGCAAATTACTTTCATATAATCGGATTGAGTGATCCGGAAGATCTGAATCTGATCAAAAGCCAGATTCTCCCCAGCTACGCTTATGGCATCGCCGTTCAGGACAGCTATGCTTACGTGGCGGATTACGTCAACGGTATGCAGATTTTCAACGTAGGCACTCCAGCCGATCCGTATTTAGCCGGGGCTTACGACGGACCGGGTTTGGCTTACGGCGTTTTTATCAAAGACCGCATAGTCTATATCGCCAGCGGGGAAAGCGGTCTGCAGTTATTGGAGATAGACCAGCCGTTCAGTCTGGGACTAACCAGCGATTACAATACTCCCGGTTCGGCGCGCGACGTTTTCGTTAAGGACAGTTTAGCTTTTGTGGCGGATTTTAACCGTGGTCTCCAGATAATCAACGTCAGCGATCCGGCCAATCCAGAATCGATTGGCAGTTACGATACCCCCGGTGCAGCCTACGGTATTTTCGTGAAGGATACTTTAGCTTTTGTGGCGGATTCGGGAAGCGGTCTTCAGATAATCAATGTGAGCGATCCGGTCAATCCGGCGTTGGTGGGCAGTTATGATACTCCGGGGGTAGCATACGACATTTTTGTCCAGGACAGCTTGGCTTACGTGGCGGATGGCTCATCTGGTTTACAGGTCGTCCGGGTAACCGATCCGGCCAACCCGAGTTTGTTTGACTATTACAACACCCCCGGCTCGGCAGAAGGGGTGTATGTGGACGGGAAATACGTATACCTGGCCGATTTCTATTCCCTGATAAGACTGGAAACCCCGTATTTCCTGGACGTAAAGGACAACGACGAAGAGAAATCCATACCCCGGGATTTTGCTTTATTCCAGAACTATCCCAATCCCTTTAATCCCGCCACCACGATTAAGTTCAAAGTTCAAGGCTCAAGGATCATGGTTCCCGTCCACACCACCCTAACGGTCTATAATCTGCTGGGGCAGAAAGTGAGAACTTTGGTGAATGAACCGTTGAAACCTGGAAGCTATGAAGTGATTTGGGATGGAAAAAACGACAGTGACCGAGAGGTATCTAGCGGGGTTTATTTCTATCAAATCAAGACGGATGAATTTTTACAGACCAATAAGATGGTGTTGATTAAATAACGACCGCCGTCCATGGTCCGCAGTCCGCCGCTAAAGCTTTATTCGTACCGATAAGATTCATCCGACCGAAACGGTCAGTGGATTGAACGGATAGAACGGAATAAAATGCTCTCATCCGCTTCATCCGTTTAATCCGTTGACAGAGTTTAGAGGAGCTCAATTTCTATTTCCTCTTTTTCACTTCCTCCAGCGTCTTTTTGTATTCCTTGCTTTTAGGGTCCATGCTCACAGCTAAATTGAGCTCTGATAAAGCCAATTCCCTCTTTCCCTGCAAATCGTAGATCATTCCCAGCCTCCAGTGAGCCCCCGACAGGGGCGGTTCATTCCGTTTCGGGGTGGTCTTCAGGTATTCCTTAAAACATCTCTCCGCTTTATCCAGACTGTCCTGGGCAATAACATAGCTTCTTCCTATCTGGTATAAGGCGTTAATTTCCAGGGGGTATTTCCGGTAGAGTTCTTCATAATTTTGCGCTGCTTCTGCATATCTTTTCTGCTCCATCAGAAAATTCCCCATCAGGTAGGTAGCATTGTGATGATAGGTGGTATCCAGCAGAACGGCGATCTTCAGATAGTGCTCTATCTTAACAGTGTCATCTAGCTGACCCCAGTAAACCGCCCAGCCGATCGCACCGTACAGGGAATCCATCCCGGGAATGATCTCTGCCTGCTTTTTGGCTTTGTCCTTATCCCCGCCGGCGATTCCCGGGGCACCCACCAGGTATTGCAATAAATCCAGACGGGCATTAACGTTGGTGGAATCCAAAGCTACTGCTTTCTCGAATTCCCCCTTGCACTTTTTTGCCCGAAAGATGGCTTTGATCTTGCTCCCTTTCTGTGCTTGAATTCCATAACCCCGTCCCAGCCAGAGATGATAGTTCGAATTGGAATCATTCAGTTTGACCGCCTTCTCCCCGTACTTTACGCAGTTATCGTGATCCCCCAAATACAGAAAGGTTTTGCACAAAAGAAAATTGACCTCGGGATTTTTCGGCTCTGCCTGGACCACCTTCAACAATACCTCTTTTGCCTGGGTATATTCCTCCTGATCAAAAAGTTTTTTCCCTTCATCCAGAGTATAATCCTGTGCAGGTGAGGATTTGACCAGGAACAGACAAAGAAGGACAAACAAGAGCAAAAATGTTACCTTAACTTTCAGACATGACTGAAGGGTGGACATGTGCTTCTCCTTTTATTTGACTGAATGAATTTACGGGGGGAAAACTGAATTGTTCCAAAATAGCGCTGAGTTACAACATTTCGATCAAACGGTTGATCTCCTCCTCGGAATTGTAAAAATGCGGTGATACTCGTATGCTTCCCTCCCGCAAGCTGACCAGGATATTTTTCTTCAGCAGCTTTTCATACAGATTTCTGATGTTTTTGCCGGAGAAGGAGAGGATGGAGGAACGATGGTCGTACTCCAGTGAACTGGTTATTCGATAACCCTTCGCTCTCAATCCGTTTATCAGCAGATCCAGCAGCTTCAGGTTATGTTTCTCGATATTTTTCACGCCGATCTCGGATAGTAATTGCAGAGAGGAGTGCATGGTCCAAAGCAGTGAATAAGGGTAGGTTCCCATCTCGAATTTTCTGGCCGAGGGGAATGGTTGAAGATCGTATTTCATAACGTCGGTAAAATTAAGTTTCCAGTCCACGGATAACCAGCTGAAAAAAACTGGATTTATCTTTCTTTTGGCAAAAGATGAGAGGTAGAAAAATCCGGTCCCCAAAGAAGAGAGTAGCCATTTCTCCCCTCCGCAGCTTAACAAATCGATCTGATATTCTCTCACGTCCAGATCCACCGCACCGATACCCTGGATTGCGTCCACCACGAAGAAGATGTCCTTTTCCCGGCAAATATCTCCGATGGTTTTCAAATTGTTTTTATATCCGTTGAAGAACTGCACCGAGCTTAAAGCCAGGACCCTGGTTTTTGGATCAATGGTTTTC
>JBDROD010000010.1:0-2627 GCA_043810415.1 Candidatus Zixiibacteriota bacterium
CGATACCTCGTGTGCCCGGAATGACATCTGTTTAAACTCGGTCTCGTGCGATTGTTCATCCGCCACAAAAGTAATCCAGGAGAGACGCAAAAGCCCGGGCAAGCCCTGTCCCATGGCAAAGGGGATCTCCGTGGCTAACATTGCGGGGAAAGGACACTTCCCATATACCGTTTGAAAATAATTGAGACTGTTCACCACGTCTGCGGCTACGCTCTCCTTCGATTTTTTAAATCCCTGATAATATACACAGACTTTTGGTACACCCTCTACATTCATATCGTAAGTCTTAAGATTGCCGTAAGTGAATGAAACAGCGTTAACCGGAATCTCCTCCACCCATTCCTTGGTTTTTTCCCCGATGGAAGCCAACTTGTAACTCTTTGGACACTTATAGGTTATATCATAAGTGGCTCTTTGCAGATACCCATATTTCGGATACCAAAACGTGCTGGATTTCATGTATAGATCTCCGTACCAATCCTGCACGATCATCTCCTTACCGTGGTATTTAAAGTTTAATTTATAAATCTCACCAGCTTTAGTCGATTGGTGCAGGATAATTGCCACTCCCCTTTGATCATCCTCTTTGATGAAAGGGAGCGAATCTCCCAGCTCGTCGGTGATCTTTTCGATCCTCAGATCCTTGTGCAGGTCAAAATTCAGCGCCCGCAGACCATCAGCCAGACTCTCAAATTCGATCTCCACGTTTGCGGATAACCTCTCCTGAAGGTCGATTACAACCGTCATTTGGTAATGGATGATCCGGATTTCATCTTTGTTCTCATGTGGGATGGGTGTGTATTTAAGCGGGGAATTCTGCAGATAATCCTCTTTTTGGTGAAACGAGCAGACCCGATCCCTGGAATAAATACCGGGGAGGTTGATCGGTTTTCCTAACCGCACCTCCTCCACCTGTTTGGGATCGAAGGTGAAGAAAAAACGACCGAGCTGGTTGGTCTTGATGTCTACATACAGAAAGCCGTGGTTCCGGTCCGGGTTATTCGGCGAAGATGAGGAGTCGGCCAAAACGTCCTCCAGAAGGCGACACCAGAGATTCCCCCCGGTCTCCTTGACAATATGCTCGGGACAATTGCTGATTATCGATTTGAATTTCCCGGTCACCTCTCCCTGGGCAAACTTAAGCTGGTGCTCCAATTCCCGATCGGTCGTGTCCGAGAACAGAAGATACAGCTCTTCGAATGACTCGTTCAAGCTATCCTGTTTGGTGAAGCGGTTGAGCTGATATCTCTCGATCTCATTGGGGGGAGTAAACTCGAAGGTGCCTTCTCCCACAAAGACCGCCCCGATCACCCTTCCGTTCACCGGCTGGGAGAGGCAGATCTTCCCTCTGTTCAATCTGAAGACCGCCGCATCCCTTACCAGTACCAGGCTTTCCACCTCTGCCACCTTCCCCTCGTCTAAGGAGAGACGTTTGATCTGATCATAAAGCTCGGTCCCCCACTGGCTGATCTGCCCGTACCCGATGGTGGTGAGGGAAAAATACATTACCCCGAAAAGCAGAATGGTTCTGATTAGTTTCATAGCCACACCCCCTGAAATTGGTTAGACCGCTCCTTCCGATAAACCGGCGTAAAATAAAGATAATTCGCCATGGAAATAATATATCTACAGCCTGTATAAAAGTAAAGCAACTTTTGTTTGGGAACTTAAGAGTGGTCAAGGATAGACGATAACAGATTATGTTGAGGGGCTAGTGTTAGGTTGATTACCATAAATTCAAAAGGGGGGTTGTATGAACGGAGCCATGTTTAACAGTCTGGCTCGTTTCGTTGATAAAAACTTTCCTGCCGTCTCATTCTCCGATTTATGCCAGCAGGCGTCATTGAAGACCAACGTATTTGCCGAATTGACCTGGTATCCGGACAAGAATTTTATGAAAGTAATGGAGGCTTTGAGTGAAAAGACCGAGACCGATATAACTTCTCTATGGAGGGATTTCGGGCGGGAGAGCTTCTTCTATTTTATGGACACATTTCACAATTACGTGAACGGAAGCAAAAGCTTTTCCGATCTGGTAACCAGTCTGAATCGGATTCATCATGACATTAAGCGGGATGGTCTGGGAACCCCGCCCTTGCTGGAGTTCATTGAAGCTTCGTCCGGTCATTTCGAGATAAGATATACCTCCGATAGGCGTATTAATGACTTCTTCCTGGGAATGCTGGAAGGAGCGGCCAAACATTTCAAAACAGACGTGAAGATTCTGGGGAGAAAGGAAAAAGGGAAACTAATCGTCTCCATCAACGCTAAACAGCCTGATGCGGTGATGGTTTAAACATAAACAAACAACGGAGACTTGTAGGGGTGGAGCTTAAGCTCCACCCTTGCTTATCTGTCATCTAAAACCAGCATGTAGGGGTGAAGCTTTAGCTTCACCCTTTTTTATTTTTGCATCCCTTTCTGAAAAAGGGGGAACTCATAACTCCAGGTTGGAGGATATAAGGAATTAGAAGATTTTGAAAAAAACGAATTGTAGGTCCGAAATGCCCCGCTAGGGGCTTTCGGACAATAATAAAAGCAATGTCGGATAGTCCCCCGTCTTAGGCGGGACATATCCGACCTACAAATTTCACCCTTTTTTATCCTTCGGTCTATATCATTTTTTT
>JBDROD010000011.1:0-3236 GCA_043810415.1 Candidatus Zixiibacteriota bacterium
AATATCACTGATAATGTTGGTGGAAGAGGAGAGGATATTAATGAATATACGATCTCTTAACACTATGCTAAAGCAAACTGGAATAATCTAATAAAATCTATTGCCGTCAGCTTTAGCTGACGGGTCGAAGGAAAACCTCTCCCTTCTGTCCCCCTCTCCTTAGTAAAGGAGAGGGAGAATCAAATGTCCGAAGGCGGGGCTCCCAGCCCCGCATGTTGCCTACAAATTCTCTACTATTTTGATGGTGAAAAGGATGGCGCCGGTATTTATGGGAGGACTATATATTTGTTAAATTGGTGTTCAAAACAATAAAGATGAAAAAAATAAAAAACAACCGTCAGAAACACCAGATACGCCAGAAACACCAGAACCACAAATCAGCTATGTCATACAATATGAACGTGTTATCTCATTTTGAAGAGTGACTATGAAAACTCAAAAACGACCATCCTTAATACCAGAAAGGCCAGAACCACCAGTATCGCAAGGCTGCTATTGCCTCCAGTATAAACTCCATATCTATTTTCTCGGAACGACTGAAAAAATGAAAACCACCCTCCCCAAGTCCGGTTCTCAAAAATGATTTTTATATTCAATTCACATCTGCCGACTAACTATCTCCAGAAACTTTCCAAATAATATCTTGACAACAATTGGTCGATCATTTACCCTTTCTTCGGAGTAACTGGATTCAAGTTAAGCCATGAATACCATTCCGGTTTTGACAGAAAAAAACGTCTTGAAATTGGGAAATTCGCTCGAGAAGCGTATACGTACCCGATACCTTGAAACCAGCTTACCCTTTGTGACCTTGAAGTTCGCTCAAACCCTGGATGGGAAGATCGCCACCACCGGAGGCGATTCAAAATGGATCAGCGGACCAGCTTCACTTAAGTTAACTCATCGGCTGCGAAGCTTTCATGATGCCATCTTGGTGGGTGTGGATACGATTGTACAAGACGATCCCCGACTTACCGCTCGGTTGGTCAAAGGTAAAAACCCGCTCAAGATCATCATCGACAGCCGGCTAAGAACACCCATCCATTCAAGAATCCTGCTAGGTAGATCGGCTCACTCCACTGTAATCGCAACCACCCCCCTTTCATCTCCCCAAAGAGTAGACCGATACCGATCCTGCGGAGCAGACGTATGGATTATAAGTAATGACAGCTCAGATAGAGTTCACTTGCCAAGCCTCTTGCGTAAATTGGGACAAAAGGGCATTCGTTCGATACTTGTAGAGGGTGGATCGGAAACCATCCATTCCTTCTTAGAAAAGCGGCTGGTAAATCATCTTTTTATATTCATCGCTCCCCAAATCATCGGCAAGGGTATAACCGGTTTGGACATCTCCATCCTTCGCCGATTCAAAAACACCATTCTCCTTTCTCATTCAGACCTATTTCAATCGGGTGATGATATTCTTCTCTCTTCACCTGTTCATAAATAGTCCAGGTTCGAATTATCGCGGAATAAATTCCTTTCTCACCAGACCCCTACCCTGTATTTTTCCCTAAATACCGTCTTGACAATTTCAGGTTTAATGCTATACTTATAGTGATGGATATAATTATCCAGTCCGGTTTTAGATTACTTTCGCACTTAAAGTCAAACTTGAGACACCTTGTGAACTTAATTGTATACCAAAGAGTTACAATTTAACCTATCATTGACTTTTATAGACGGTATGGTTCAAAATCTATACAGGTTTAAATCACTCTTTATATTTGGAATGCTATTCTTTCTTTTGGCTCATTCTTTGGCATATGCCGTCCGTTGGCCCTTTAATCCGGGAAACACATCCCTTCCTCTGGGGAACGGTTACGGAGAGTATCAGAACTATGGCTCTGAACCTTACTACCATCCCGGAATAGATATTATGCAGGCAGCCGGCTCTCACGTTTATGCGATCAAATCCGGCATTGTAAAAGCGGTTCTCACTACTTCGGCTCAATACCACTGGAGGGTGGCAATCGGTGATTCTGCTGGTTCTAGCTGGTGTGATGGCTGGCTTTATGCTCATCTGAACGAGCTCACCATACAGGTTCAAGTCGGCGATACGGTCCAGGAGGGGGACTATTTAGGCGATCTGGTATACTGGCCTGTAGCCGGATTTCATCATCTGCATTTCGTCAAGATCGGGGACCAGGGCACCACCTGGCCCGCCGACTGGAAGTTCATCGGTAATCCGCTGGACGAGCTGGTGCCAATCGACGAACCCGATCCCCCGGTGATCGAAAATGTCCAGGCCGGTACCAAATTTGCCTTCTGTCATAACAACACTCATGACTACTTCAATACCGGCGCTCCGCTATCCGGCGACGTGGATATCGTATCGAAAATCTACGATAAGATCAATCACACCTATTGGAAGCTCAATCCCCATAAGGTGGAATATTCGATTTTCAATGACAGCGTCTCCTACGATCCGATACCCTCATTCACCTTCACAGACACCCTCTTTTGGGACCGGAATGTGAGCGTGGTATATCAGGATGACCAAACCTACCACACTCAGGGGGATTACGATTACCGGAATTATTATTTTATCGTCACCAACACGGATGGAGACAGCATCATCGAAGCCACAGATCAGAATTGCTCGTGGAATACGGGGAACTTTCCCAACGGAACCTACTGGGTCAAAGTTACCGCTTTCGATAGATACGGACACTCAACTTCCGACAGCATGCAGGTGCAGGTGGAGAATTATTTCCAGTTGACGGGAAAGGTAAATTTATCGGACCACCCTCCGGACGCCTCGTGGAGCATAATCCAGATCATGGAGCTAGCCCGTTACGACACCACCAGCCAGACCGGCTCGTTTCTCTTCGATAATGTCGGTGGCGGCTATTACCTGTTTCACATAACCCATACCGGCTATTCTTCCCTTGATACTGTGGCGCAAGTCACCGGCAGTTCGAATCTTCAGTTCAATTTAACGGTAGAGTCATACGTCCGGGGTGACGTCAATCACGATTCGACAATTGATGTCGGCGACGTGATCTATCTCATCAATTATCTTTTTAAAGGCGGCTTTCCCCCTCTCCCCTTCTTCTCCGGAGATGCCAGCAATGATTCCTTGGTAAACATTGCGGATGTGGTCTCGTTGATAAACTATCTTTTTCGGGGAGGACCGTCGCCAATGACATTCCTGAAAAAAGCAGTAACCAGAAGATAAAACCCTACCATGGAGGTAAGCTAATGAGAAGATTGGTTATCACTTTGATTCTTGT
>JBDROD010000012.1:0-4234 GCA_043810415.1 Candidatus Zixiibacteriota bacterium
CTGACCAAGAATTTCATCAAGCAGCAAATCGATTTGGGATTTAACGAGGTCTATGCTCCCCGGAAACCAAAAACCATCACCACAAAAAAAGAAAATAGTTTCGCCACCACCAGTCTGGAGGATTTCCATCAACAGATAAAGAACTGCACTAAGTGCCGCTTGGGTTATACCCGAACCAAATTCGTTTTTGGTGTGGGGAATCCCGAGGCGAAACTTATGTTCATCGGAGAGGGACCGGGGAGAGAGGAGGATCTGCAAGGTGAACCGTTTGTGGGTGCTGCTGGAAAGCTTTTAGATAATATGCTCAAAGCCATCAATCTCACCCGAGAAGAAGTCTACATAGCCAATATGGTGAAATGTCGCCCACCGGAGAATCGCGATCCCGCACCGGATGAGATCGAGACCTGCAAGCCGTATCTTCTTCATCAGATAAAAATGATACAACCCCAGATCATCTGCGCTTTGGGTCGAATCTCGGCACAAGCGCTTTTGCGGACAAAAAGCCCGTTGAATCAATTAAGAGGGAAGTTCCACGATTTCATGGGGATCAAATTCATGGTGACCTATCACCCGGCAGCGCTTTTACGTTATATCACTTACAAGAAATTTGCCTGGGAGGATTTGAAGTTTTTAAGAAAGGAGTATGATGAACTGACAGAATCCTGAAATCAGGGGCAAGGGTAAAGGGTCAAGAAAAACAAGAAAAAGGAATGTTCCTTTGAATGATGAAGGTAGGTAAGCAGATTATCATTGCAGATTGAAGATTGCAAAATGAAAATTGCAAAATAAAAACCTCTCCCCCTCTGTCCCCCCTCTCCGTAAAACGAAGAAGGGGACATAGGGAGTGAGGTAGAAGCAGGAGCAACAGCCATGGCAGAACGAAAGAGTTCATCACCATCCGAAAGAATACCGCCGCAGTCGGTCGAGGTGGAGCAGGCGGTTTTGGGGGCGATGCTTCTGAATAAGGAAGCCATCGGGAAAGCAGTGGAGGTAATCGACAAGGACTGCTTTTATCGGGATGATCACCTGAAGATATTCTCCGCAGTTGTGGATCTGTACGATAAAAACCAGCCGGTGGACATCATCACGGTTTCGGAGGAGTTGACCAGACGAAAGCAGTTAGAAGAGGTTGGCGGCCGAATGTTCCTTTTGGAGCTGACCGAGAAAATCGCTACCACTGCCAACGTCGAATATCACTGCAACATCGTTTTGGAAAAATCCACTTTAAGGAAATTGATCGATACCAGCACCCAGATAGTCTCCAACTGCTACGATGCCGCCCAGGACGTGGACGACCTTTTGGACCGGGCAGAACAGGGGATCTTCTCCATATCGGAGAAAAGAATAAAGGAGGGATTCATCCCCTTAGGGGATCTTCTCCCCCACACCTTCGAGGCGATAGAGGAATATCAGAAGAAAGGAGGGATGATCACCGGCATCCCCACCGGTTTCACCGAGCTGGATACCCTGACCGGCGGTCTGCAGAAATCCGATTTGGTGGTGGTTGCCAGCCGGCCCTCCATGGGGAAGACCGCTTTTTGTCTTTCCGTGGCGGAGCATCTCGCTATAGAAGAGAAGTTGCCGGTGGGAATCTTCAGCCTGGAGATGGCGAAAAGCCAGCTGGCCCAGAGGATGCTCTGCAGCCGCGCGCGCTTTTCCACCTACAAGATGAGAACCGGAAAGATAAGCGATCATGAGTACAGCAACCTGGCGGTGGCAGTCGGTCCATTGGCCGAAGCCAAGATATTTATCGACGATACCCCCAATTTGGGAATTTTGCAGATGCGCGCCAAAGCCCGACGGCTTAAAGCTCAACATGACGTGGGGGTGATCATGGTGGACTATCTCCAGCTGATGCAGGGTCCGCGAAACATCGAGTCCCGGCAGCAGGAGATCTCCATGATCTCCCGCTCCCTGAAAGGATTGGCCAAGGAACTGGACGTGCCGGTGGTGGCCGTTTCCCAGCTTTCCCGAAAAGTTGAGGACCGGGGCGGGGACAAAAGGCCCATGCTGGCGGATATAAGAGAATCCGGTGCCATCGAGCAGGATGCAGACGTGGTGATGTTAGTCTACCGTCCGGAGTTCTACGGGATAGAGAAATTCAGAGACGGCTCGCTCACCCAGGGGGTGGCGGAAATCATCGTAGCCAAGCACCGAAACGGACCGACCGGAGAACTGCGCTTGACCTTCATCCGGGATTACGCCCGGTTCGAGAATATGGAGTTTATACACAAGGAGGTGCCGTTCTAAATCCAGCTCCCGGGATCATGTTTCGGAAAGGCTGGAATTGTGGAAATTCCCTTGGGAGGATGCGTATGTATGCTTCGCAGGATAAAGGTGGGGGAATGCAAATTGCATAATGAAACCTCTCCCCCTTAATCCCCCTCTCCGTTTACGGAGAGGGGGAAAAAGAGGGTGAGGTTAGAATGCAAAATCTATATAAAGAATAGTTTTAATTTCAATTTCGATGCGGTGTCACCATGACGGTTCGACTTTGCTCACCGTCCCTGAGTGAAATCGAAGGAAGCGAAGCCCTGCACCGAATGGTACAGGGCGAAGCGAAGGGTCTTGCATTTAGATTCTTCGTCCCGCCTCTGGCGGGACTCAGAATGACACACAATGAAGATAGTTGTCTTTGCATGGGGAATAACATGAGTAAAATTCCTTTCGCACATACCCCGGGAAACTTTTTCCGCCTGGTGGGGGAAAAGACCATCACCTTTTTTGAGGATGTGGGTGGTCTGGCAATTATGATCAAAGACATCTTCCTGGGCTTGCCCAAGGCTTTGACCCGGTTTCACTTAATCATCGATCAGATGATGGCGATGGGGGTGAACTCCGTCCCTCTGGTGGCTTTGGTATCGGTCTTTACCGGTGCGGTTACCGCGGTGCAGGCAGTATATCAGATATCGGATTACGTTCCCACCAGGTATCTGGGCACGGCGGTGGGAAAAGCGATAATGATCGAGCTGGCGCCGGTGCTGACCGCTCTGGTGGTGGCAGGAAGGGTGGGAGCGGGGATTGCCGCGGAGCTGGGGACTATGAAGGTGACCGAGCAGATCGATGCATTGCAGACTTTGGCACTGGACCCGGTGGAATATCTGGTAGCACCGAGATTCATCGCGGGATTGCTCATGCTGCCGATTTTGACCATATTCGCTGACAGTATCGCCATAGCCGGCGGTATGGGAATCTCCGCCATCACTTTGCACGTTTCTCCCCATACGTTTATTAACGGGATGAGAACATTTTTCAAAAGCATGGATCTGTTCTCCGGACTGTTCAAGGCGTTCGTCTTCGGCAGCATCATCTCCATCATCGGGTGTTATCAGGGATTCAAGACCACGGGCGGAGCCGAAGGTGTGGGACGCTCTACCACCCGAGCAGTGGTGATCTCTTCGGTCTTGATATTGATCGCTGATTATATCGTGGCAACGATTTTGTTTGGTTAATGGTAGTTGCCTGATTTATCAGGCAGATTTTAGTTGTATTTAACCAATTCATACCATTTTTATCCCACCACAGGCGGGACCAAGGCGGTGATTGGGAGATTTTAAAACCGCTCGATGAATCGAGCAACTACCTAAGGATTTCATGGGGATTCGAAAACTATTTTATGATCGAGATAAAAGACATTTTCAAAAGCTTTAGGAAAAATCAGGTTTTACGCGGGGTGGATCTGACCATAAACAAAGGCGAAACCATGGTCATCCTGGGGAGGAGCGGGTGCGGGAAAAGCGTACTTTTGAAGCTGATCATGGGGCTTTTGAAGCCGGATTCAGGGACGATATTCGTCAACGGGGACGAAATCACCTCGTTTAAAGACAACCAATTCAATAAACTCCGGCAGAAATTCGGCATGCTGTTTCAGGCGGCGGCACTATTCGATTCCATGACCGTGGACGAGAACGTGGGACTGGCACTAAGAGAACATACCGATTTGAAAGAGGAGGAGATTGCCCGGAAGGTGAAAAACAAACTTAAGCTGGTGGGGCTGTCCGGGGTGGAACGGATGAAGCCGGCGGAGCTTTCCGGAGGGATGAAAAAACGGGTGGGTCTGGCGCGTGCCATCGCCATGGACCCGGAATACGTCCTCTACGACGAGCCGACCACCGGTTTGGATCCGATCATGGCGGACGTGATCAACGAGATGATCATCTGCCTGCGCAACACCCTCTCCATCACCTCCATCGCGGTGACGCACGACATCGTCTCGGCTTACAAGATCGCGGAC
>JBDROD010000013.1:0-2660 GCA_043810415.1 Candidatus Zixiibacteriota bacterium
AAAAATCAGAGATTTTTCGGGTGCTTCGGTCTGACGCGCTCTGTTAACCGAAAAAATATAATCGCGCTCAAAGCCTTCTTTTCCATTTTTTTAGCATTTTTTAAAAAGTTAGGTGATTGGCCTTAAAGCCGAAGGGAGGGAGTATGGGAGTGATCATGCAAGCTTTTTATTGGGATTGTCCAAAAACCGAGAACAAAGAATACCAATGGTGGAGTCACAATAAAAAGCAAGGTTCCTTCTCTGAAAAATATTGGCTTCACCGCCCTTTGGCTTCCTCCTGCCAATAAGGCTGCCAACATCGGAGGACCTTCCATGGGTTATGATCCTTATGACTATTACGATTTGGGTGATATCAATCAAAAAGGATCCACCAAAACCTGGTTTGGCTCAAAAGACGAATTATTGGATTTGATTCAGGCTGCACATGACCACAAATTGCAGGTGTATGCTGATATGGTAATCAACCACTGCAATGGGGGGGATGGGCATGAGTTAAACCCCCTTGACCACAAAGAAAGATGGACTAAAATAAACTACCCCGCCGCAAGCAGCGGGGTATCAAGTTGGAGTTCAGCTAGTACATTCGCCGCAAGCGGCGGGGAATAATACCCCAAGCGATTTAATCCCCAAAGTGGAAAACTTCCCCGGGATTACAAATGTTTTCATCCTTCCTCTTATGAAATCTAGGATAAGGGCCCTTTGGGGGATATGCCGGATCTTTGCCACCGAAACCCTTATGTTTATACCCAACTCATAGAATATGCCCGATGGCTGCTTGAAGAAGTCGGTTTCGACGGTTTCCGCTATGACTGCGTTAAAGGGTATGGGGGATGGATGGTCCGGTCCCTTCAGGAGTTGAGAGCTTTAAGGAAGGCAGCACCCTTTAGGCCTTTTGGAGTGGGTGAATGCTGGGATAGTGACTGCACCATTGAACCATTGACGACTGGCCGGATGAAACCAACGCCTGGTCGGACAACCCCGTAGGCGCTTTTGATTTTCCTTTGCGGTACAGGCTAAAAGATCTTTGCGACTCTTATGGATTTAGTTTCAGGAGACTGGACGATGGCGGGAATATCCAGTTTTGGCCTTGATTGATAAAAGCAATGGGGCCGGGTCACTGCTTCACGCAGTCCCCGGCCTGGCTTTTTTTAATGCCTCGGGACTCCCGGTGGAAAAGGTGCATATTCATCTTCATCCCAGAACCTGTTCCTCGGTTCATGCCGGCAGTCAAGAATTCCTTTCTGGCAAAGGACCTCACGCCATTCATACTTAATAAGGATTTTCTGCACTGGGTTGCGTTCAGGTTCGAAGGTAACCCTTATGGCAGGGGAGTACTGCTCATCACCGAAGCCCGTACCGGCACTTTCATCCCTGCCTGCGCCGGCTTTGCTTCTTGCAGAGCTCTCGGGTGAAGGTGCTGCAGATGTGCCGTCCAGCATCTTCTGCCGGGGCAGCAGAATGGGCCGTTCTTTTCCCCGGTAGACGGCGACAGCAATGACCCCCATGGCGCTGGAATCGCTGAAGGTCCTTACGGCATAGGAGTCGGTCGAATCGGTAAAATAAAATCTGTGCACCGTGTTGCTGGCAGTCCGCCACCCGTCATATTGGGCATGCTCGAAGGCATTCACGATATACATGTTTTCGCTGTAGTGGAGATTCGATGTCTTACCTGAAATGATGTTCCTCCCGTCAACGGCAATCACCACTCCAATCCGCTCGGAGGTCATATTCCGGATAACAATGCCATAGTTCTCCTTTTTTTTCGCTTCGAGGTACTTTTTAAGGATGTGCGTTCCTCCTTGCCAGAAATCCTGGTACGGGATGCTCAGGAAGGATCTGCCTCTCTCGGAGACGAACTCGATACTTACTTCTCCCCCCCGCCAACCCCTGCTTTGGGAGTATGCAGGTACTGCTGCTGCCATCATGATTATTGCCAAGATCAAACTCAATAGGTAACGCATAACTTTTCTCCCTTCAAATTGGTCTTTAATCCTTTAGACAAAGGAGCAACAGAGAATGTTCCCGATGAATCTCCTGGCGATTGGTAGAAAAGAAATAGCCCTAAGGATTTGACAATAACTGATTCATTTCAAGGGATTAGGGTCAAAACGGGCATGACATCAATAATCAAATAGGCATTATTTCTGGCAAGAGGCTGGCAGGACAGCGATAGCCGTTTTCCCGTCCTGCCTAACCATAACCCTTGCACTCAATTCCTTTCCAGGGATCTGAAAGGAGCCCCCGAAGGCCCCTTTTAAATGGTGACTTCCTTTATCAGAGACTTTACTTTTTTCTCGATATACGGGGAAGACTCGCATTTATGGTGAAGCCGACATGCGTGGTCTGCGGCGACTCTCATAACTTCCTCGTCGGTTTCAGGCCGGACCATAAAACCACAATCCACCCCAAAATCCTGGCAACTTATTTGTTTATATGTTTTGTTTCCCATTTTAATTACCTCCTCTCTACAGTCTGCATATACCCATTTTTGGTAAATGCATGATTTAGATGACCTCTCATAAAAAAGATGCAGAATCGCGCTGACCGCTTTTCTCCTTTTTCCTCCTACAAAAGATATGAAATAAGATCAGATTCGGGTTTTCGATGGGTAATGCATTCGAGGGCAAAGGTGAGAATCAATCCTAAAAAGTTCACGAAAT
>JBDROD010000014.1:0-2401 GCA_043810415.1 Candidatus Zixiibacteriota bacterium
CCAGATACCAGTTACCAGATACATTTGCAAGATGCGATAAATCAATTACTTACTAATAGCCGATAGCACAATTTACTGGAGACTGCCAACTGAAAACTGGCTACTGTTCTAGCCGCGTGCAGGCCACTAGAACATCGGTTCCATTTCAAGAGCCGGATGACCGACTTTTTGCATGTATTCCATAACTTCTTCTTCCGTAGTCGCAACAGTCTCATCCGCAATCTTATCTACAAAATCAGGCATCCCGATTTCTTCCGCTCGTTTCTTTAGGGCATCCATCATTAACTCTTTTAGCTCCTTGGGCAACCAGACAATCCTCTTAAATCCACCATCTGCCTGAATAAACTTCTTGCTTACCAGATACTGCTTTCCGACCCCTAGAAATCCCGGCGTTTGCACACCTCCGCCCACCGATCCGGCAAGGGTAGAGAATTTCATTCCGCAAGGAGTCATCTCGGGATATTCCCGGTTAACCACCATTATGCCATTGCACATAGGAAGAAGTGCTATGATGCACTCGAAACAACCGCAACTCGTCATGGGATCTTCCATCATCGAGTAGGCATTGAACTTCTCCAGGGTATGATTGGATCTCTCATAGACAAAATCGTTTACGCCCTTCCATTGACCTTTGAGTTCTTCTAAAGTTTCGCCCTTTTCCACAGGCTGGTTTGGGCCATTGGGATCAATCTCGAAAGCAGCTTTTCCATCTAACCAGTTGTAGGCTCCGCAGAGACCGAGTCTTTCCGGACTTATGATACAAAGATGATTAGGAGCAAACGACTGGCAAAGGGAGCAAGAGTAGAATATGTCGACGCTTTCATCGGTCATACCCTCGACTCTCTCATCCCTATGGCTGAAAACCTTTCGAGCTTCTTCTCTTAGCTCATCCACTTTGGCCTGTTCTGTATGTATGGTAACCTGGACTTTATCTACGATTGCCGAATAATCAGCCAGAAGTTTTGCTCTAATTATTTCTCCCAGGTGGTGTAGTTTGAATCCTTTTTCCTTTGCTCCCTTGCTTATACGCAGCCAGTTGACATCTCTGGATCCCATATGGAGGATACCTTCTGCTCCGTTGATAAAACTGTGGATTTGCCGCTCCAGTATCGGTTCGAAATCTTTCTGCATTCTGGCTCCGGTAACATCCACCACTATCCCCAGGGGAAGACGGGAGCCGAAATCCACATCATCAATTTCTTTACCAACTACTTCGATTTTCCCATCTTCCACTTTATTGGCTTCTTGAGTCCGGAGAAGCTCAAAAGCATGGGTTTTCCCGCCACCCATTTCCAGGTAGCAATCATCTCTTCTTACCCGTTCACCTTCAAAAGCAGGTCCGTAAGCAACCGGTATATCGATTTTAGTGATTGTGACTTTCAATCCCCTTACTTGCATAGCCTTTTCTACCATCTGGTCGTGGGGAATATTGGAAACCACATGTTCATACATACATACTCCGGTGGGAAGAATTTCGGGGATATCAGTATCAGCAATTACCGGGAAACCATAATTTATGGCTCCGGCCGCTTGGGCATATTTCTCATCATCAACTTCACCCAGAGCTAACACGAAGGCAAAGACGCGGTTTTTGTTGTACAAAAGATTCCTTCTAAAATCCCCCGGTTTTACACCTCCAAAAGCCATCGCCGCCCGTGATGCAAAACCCAACGCGAAGACAGTCGCCGTTATATCTTTCCCAAAAGGAATCAAACGGGTTTCCCATCCCATTTGAACTCCTTCCTCAGCCAACTGTTCAGCCATACTTCTTCCATCCGTAGCTGCAGACATAAAAACGTAAAGACTTTTTTCCTGCAATTCTCGCGCAATTCTCACGGCTGTCTCATTATCCGGAGCCGCACCAACGCAAGCAGCAAAACCCGGAGCCGAACCGTCAACAAACTCGATTCCGCGCTCCCGCATGATTACATCGTCTGCCGCTCCCAGCCAGAGATTACTCTCAGTTGGAGCTGGGGTCATGGTGTAAGGTATCTCATTCTCCAAATACTTGAGAGCTTCTATGATCTCGTCAGCAAAGAGAGTAGCCATACCTGCATCCAAAGCCGGTCCCAGATAGGGAAGCCAGACATGTTCACTGGGAATGGGGGGCAGGAGTTTTTTGGTCCGTTCCAAGACTGGTTTCATCTCTCCGATTGTGGTCACTTTCATTCCGGTCATGGCATAGATAACCGGCAGAAAATAACCGGTATTGGGAAATTCAACCGTCTTCTCTTCTCCATGTTTTTTTAGAGCTCCCTCAAAACCCTTCTCCGCCCGTTCATAAATCTTGTGGGCTCCCCTTATCGCCGCCGAAGCAATTATTTTTGACATTTTACCTCCTCAATACACGTCTAGAATTTTAACTCTCTCCGCATAGCCATGTCGTAGAGAACTCTCTCCG
>JBDROD010000015.1:0-3637 GCA_043810415.1 Candidatus Zixiibacteriota bacterium
GATAAGAATGGTTTCTTTTGTCAGAAAATAGCTCCGACGCTACCGTTGAAACAAAAAAGCTGGGCAAGATATGAACCATACGATTCATACCAAAGGTGCCCAGCCAACGGAAGTTTTATTTCCCCCTCACTCTAATTCTGCGAAGCATGCATACGCATCATACGGAGAGAACTGGAACCTGGTCCCTGGTTTCTGCCATTTAATCTTTCCCGATTGCCTTTTCGAACTTTGCCTTGGCGATGATATAATCCGACAGCGCTTGCAGGTAATTGGTCTCCGCTACGGTCAAGGCGAATTCCGTATCCAGAAGTTCCAGGTTGGTCAGCACCCCGTTTTGGTATTGCACCTTGGCGATCCTTAAGCCCTCCTTGGCCTGGTTCACGTTCTCCTGTTGAGAGAGGATGTTTTCCTGGGCTAAATTCAGATCGGAGATGGCTTGGGTTATCTCCAGCTTAATGTAATCTTCAAACTGGTTTTCCGATACGTCCAGCTGCTTAAGGTCGGATTTGGCTTGTCTCACTTTGGACCGGGTCAAAAAACCGTCGAAGATGGGGATGTTCAAAGCCAGGGTGATGTTCCAGTCGGTTTTCCATTCATCTGTGCTGTAAAAAGGCTTTTCGTACAGGAAATTCGCCATGCCCACTACCGAGGGCTTGTTGCCTGCCCGGGCAATGGCCAAGGAGAGCTGGTTGATCCTTTTTTGCTCTCTGATCTGGGTAAGCTCGGATCTATTCTTTAGGGCGAAATCTTCTGCCTGGGGCTGGTCTACCTCCATCGGCTCATATACCAATTCCCCCGCCACGTCGATCGAGTCGGTCAAATTGATTCCCAGGAGATTCTTCAGATTATCCAGGGCGTTCCGGTAAAGATTCTTGGCCTGCACCAGGGGGGGTTGGGCGTTTGCCAGCTGGACTTTGGCTCTCAATACGTCGAACTCCGAGGCGTAGCCTTTGTCGTATCTGTCCTGCACGGTCTTGAGATGATCCTGTAAACTGTTAATGGATTCCTCCCTTACCTTTATCAGCTCCCGAGCCAAAATTATATTGTAGAAAAGGGAAACCACGTTGAACTTGACCTCCTGCTTGTTCAACCGGTATGCCTCCTTAGTCAGGGAGAGTCCGTGCCGGGAGATGTTGTAGCCGTTTCTGATCTTTCCCCAGGTGAACAGTGGCTGTTGGTAGGAGAGCTTCAAGTTATAATTGTTCTCAGTGCCGGACTTGATGCTTACGGCGGGAATCAGAATATCCCCAAAACTCATGGCGGGAGTCTGAAACTCCGGAATGTTTCCCAAACGGGTGTAGCTGGCATCGAACGAGAATTGAGGGTAAAAGCCTGAGCGCGCCTCCTCGATCTTATAGCCGGCGGAATTGATCTTCTCCTCCAGCTGCAGAAGGGTTTGGTTGTTTTCGTAGGCAGTCTGAAGACACTGGTCCAAATTCAAACTTTTAGTTTCACCGGAAACGATTCCGGAATAAAGCAGCAAAAAGAAAATCGGCAAGATCAAGCGAATTATTTTTTTGACCATGGTAACTCTCCTGCAATATTATTTATGTAGTTCACCCGGAATATATTTCTTTAGATTCCAAAGAGTACGTCTTGCGATTTTCCAATCTAGGGACTCAAATCGATTTTTTCAACATCAAAAGTAAGACTGTCTATAGATACAGTGCAATAGTTCCCGCTAGTAGCATCATCCACCACCATATATTTTACCCCGTCCCCGTATTTATCGCCATACCAAAAATAATGCTCGTGCCCGTGGATGGATAAGGTAACGTTATTTTCCTGCATCAACTGCCGGTAGCGGTTCTCCTCCTGCTCGTTCCAGCCCGGGTCAAAGGGGGGTTGGTGTCCTACAACGAAGACAAACCGGTACGAATTATTATCCGAAAGCTCTTCCTCCAGCCAGTCGAGGTTGGGCGGCACCCCCAGATAGGGGAGCGAGTTGGCTTCCAAGAGAACGAATTTACAATCGCCCAGGACAAAGGAGTAGTTGAAATCGCCGAACATCCGGGAGTAGATCCCCCTTCCGCCAGTCAGCTCGTCGTGATTGCCTATCACCGTCAGGTAGGGGATGGCCAATTGGGCCAGAATATCAACAGACAGTTTAAACTCATTTAGCCATCCCGCGTCGGTCATATCGCCGGCATGAATGACAAACAGGGGTTTGGTCACGTTAGTCGTGTTATTCAAATCCTCCACCAGGTCCTGCAGATCCGCATAATCGGTGTGGCTGTCGCTGATAAGCGCAAAGCTGAATCTGTATGGATCGTTCAACGTAATTTCCGAGATTCTTTCCAAATTCTTTCGAGTCAGATCAGAATGGCTTTCATCCAGGTTCAACTCAACCGGTTCAGAGGAGTGTTTTTGGCAAGTAGTCGCCAAAAGGAGAGCCAAAATAACGAGGAACCCAGCCAATGACTTTCGTCTTACCACCTTAACCTCTCTTAGTCCGGATGAGAAAAGTTAAATTCATTTATTGGTGCAAACAAAATCTTATTATAACTCCCTTAGTCTCAGATCTGGTTCACCGTGCTGTTTTTGTTCTTCTTGAATAGTTTCTCAAAATCATCCACCAAAAGATAGGCAACAGGTACGATCACCAAGGACAGGAAGGTAGAGGTGATAAGTCCGCCGATAACGGTTATTCCCATCACCTGCCTCCATTCCCCCCCTTCTCCGGTGCCCAAGGCGGCGGGGAGCATTCCCATGATCATCGCCACAGAGGTCATCACGATGGGGCGAAAACGGACCGGACCGGCAGTCAATAGAGCCTGAATCCTTTCCATTCCCCTCTTCCTTAGAGTGATGGTGTAGTCCACCAGCAGGATGGAGTTTTTGGTAACGATTCCGAACAGCAGGATTATCCCTACCATGGTTTGCATGTTTATCCTCTGCCCGGTTAAAAATACGGCAAATAGCGCTCCCACTACCGCTAAAGGCAAAGCCAGCATGATGGTGAAAGGATGCAGGAAGGAGTTGAACTGGGAAGCCAAAACCATGTAAATGAAGATCACCGCCAGAGCCAGAGCCAAGCCCAGATTGGAAAACATCTCCCCCATGGTCTCGGCATATCCCCTCACCTCGATTTTGTAACCGGCCGGCATAACAAGCTGGGCGTTTTGGCGGTTGATGTCATTCATTATGCTTCCCAATGCCCGGTCGGTGATATTGGCGTTTACGGTAGCCAGCCTTTCCCGGTTCTGCCGGGAAATGGTGCTGGGGCCCGTAGCCTCGACGAAGCGGGCTATGGCTTTAAGGGGAACGGAAGCGCCGGAGGGGGTTTGCAGCCGGACTGCAGCGATATCAGCCAAATTATTCTTCTGGTTGGGGGGCAAGCTCACCCGGATATCGATCTCCTTATCCATCTCTTTATATTTGGTGGCGACCGTTCCTTCCACCAGTGAGCGTAAAGTAGAGGCAACCTGTCCGGTAGAAATGCCCAACCGGTTTGCCTGCTCCCGATCAATCACTACCTGAATTTCGGGTTTTCCACCCCTCAAGGACCGGTCAGCATCGACCGTACCAGGTGTGTTTTTCACGATTTCCAAAACCTGGCTGGAGAGCAGATCCAAAACCTCAATATCCGGACCTTTAATAAAAAGCTCTATCGGATACTCTTTTCCCTGTCCTTCAA
>JBDROD010000016.1:0-2106 GCA_043810415.1 Candidatus Zixiibacteriota bacterium
TTTGCTATTATCTAACTCATAACAAGTTGCATGATACAATCAGACCAAGTTCAGATTGAAAATATACTAAAAAGTAAAATTGCATATGTATTTCACCAGCGCTTGCTTCTTTCTTTGGTCATACTCTCCCAGTCGTAGAAAGATGAGGCTTCATCTTTTTTTATGCTCACCCAGTGCGATCCCAGTTTATCTACATCACCTGTAAAAGTGTCGATACGAAATAACGTTTTGTCTCTTATTGTTTCCGTTTTTTCTGAACTATCTCGAGCATCTATTGTGACCCTGAGTAGCTCTAATTCACCAATAACCAATTGGTATCTTCCAGGCTGTGATATCTGTGGATTCGCGATTACATCTGAAGATAAACTAATTCGTCCAAGGATAAATCCTAAACAAAGAGGGATTAATATTATTACCATATTTTTGACCTTTCCCTTCATTTTTCACCTCCTATTAGGTTATTTGTTGTTAGGTAAAGATTAAATCCAATATTTGCTATCGTTGTTTAAGAGCTTGCCAGCCAAGGCGTGAAGCCTTGGCTACGCGTCAAACGATTTGATTAACCATTTCCATCAATGCATTAACCAAATCCTTCTCTTTGACTTTCCCTATCTCTTTCCCTTTGCGAAACAAAAGCCCATATCCTTTCCCCCCGGCAATTCCCACATCCGCATCCCGTGCTTCTCCGGGACCATTCACCACACAACCCATAACAGCTATCTTAAGTGGTGCGTGGACATTTTTGAGTTTTTGTTCCACTTTTTTGGTTAAAGAAATCAAATCTATCTCACATCTTCCGCAGGTGGGGCAGGAGATGATGGTAGGTCCGTGTTCCCGCAAGTTCAGAGATTTCAAAATCTCATATCCAACTTTTACCTCTTCCACCGGATCACCGGTAAGGGAAACCCGTATAGTATCTCCGATGCCTTCAGCCAATAATAAACCTATACCCAAAGCCGACCTTACCGAACCTAAGAGTGGCAATCCCGCCTCGGTTATCCCCAGATGCAAAGGATAGTTTGTCTTTTTCGAGACCAGCCTATAAGCTTCCACCGTTGTGGGAACATCGAATGCTTTCAGAGAAATAACGATGTCTTCGAAATTCAAATCCTCCAAAATCCTCACCTGTCTTAAAGCCGCTTGAACCAAAGCCAGTGCAGTCGGTTTTTTATACTTATTCAAAATATCACGCGGAAGCGATCCCGCATTCACCCCCACCCGGATAGGGATTTTCCTCGTCTTAGCCGCCTTCACGATCTCCTTCACCTTCCACTCCGCGCCGATATTGCCGGGATTGATCCGCAGCTTGTCCACCCCTGCATCAATCGCCTTTAGAGCCAATTTGTAATCGAAATGAACGTCTGCGACCAACGGAATTCTGATTTTCTTCTTGATCTTGGGCAGTGCCAAAGCCGCTTCCATGTCCGGCACCGCCACCCGGATGATCTCACAACCAACGTCCTCAAGCCTCTTTATCTGCTTTACCGTGGCAGAAACGTCCCGGGTGTCGGTCTTGGTCATCGACTGGACGGATATAGGAGCACCCCCGCCAATAGGAACGTTCCCCACCCATACTCTTTTAGTCTTTCGTCTTTTTATCATGGTATAAAGATTACGCTAAATTTGTGACCTGTCAACTTATATTTGCAAATCATTCTGCTGGGCTGGTCAGGCCAAAGACAGATCCAGCCAAAGGCAGGGGGAGCCCTGTCTGCGTTAGATCGGTTCTCGACTTCGTAGGGCGGGCACCCATGCCCGCCCGATACCAAGGGGAGAGGTAAACAAATGTCGGATACACCATTACCTAAAGCATATCCGACATTATAAAATCAAGCATTCAGATTGATTTTTCTTCTCATCTACTCCGAAAACCTAAATCTCTATCACCTCCTCACCGGTGAAGTTGTCCACCTTGGATAAAAGCTCGCTTAACTTGTCTTTTATGCAATACTGTATGCGGGAGACCATCTCTTCGGCCTCATCCACGCTGCGGGACTCAAAGGAAAGTTTAAGCTCGTTCATCTTGGGCGATCCCAAACCGTCCATGCTGAAATCGATCGTGGGCATGCCAAACTTCTCGATCTTCTCCGTCTCCTCGAAGTTGAA
>JBDROD010000017.1:0-20618 GCA_043810415.1 Candidatus Zixiibacteriota bacterium
GCCTTTTCCGTCTTTCCGAAAAGTTATCTCAAACATCTTGCCGAACCGGATATCCTTAATTCCTTGATATCCCATATCCTCTAACGCTCTTTTGATGGTAGAACCCTGGGGATCCAAAACACCGTCTTTGAGCTTGACGTAAACCACCGCTTTACCAACTCCATTTTCCTGGCTCATTGTTAATGTTGCTCCTTTTATATTTGGAGTGTAAACATTCATGTTTACTTTTATTCCTGGTATTTCCATATTCCCAAAGGACGGAAAAGAAGTAAAGCCTTACACTCCAGAATGATTTCAGTTTGTAACCTCCGATTTATCGCTGTGGAACAATCCGTAACCGCCTTTAACCACTCCGGACAGAATATAAAGCATCCCGAAGGGAAACAAAGCCAAGCGGGGATTGATCATCAAGACAATCAAAAATATAAGAATATAGACCAGCTTGAGCTTGTTTTTTCTATCACCCAAAGAGAACTTTGGCAGGGTTTCGTATTCAATCCCGCTCACCATCAGTCCGGAGAAGGCAATGATCATGGTGATCAAAGCTTTGGGATATCGCAACCTGCCCCAAACTTCACTGCAAAACAGGGTATAGCTGACCAATGTGATTGCGGCTGTGGGAATGGGCAACCCCATGTAGGGGAGTTTCTCTCCCAGCTTGGTTTGCTGAATATTGAAGCGAGCTAACCTGAAAGCACCGCATATCACAAATACAAAGCCGGGTATCCAACCCCATTTCCCGGTGGGGTATACTCCCAGATTATAGAATAACATGGCCGGGGCGATTCCGAATGAGATCACATCGGCAAACGAATCCAGTTCCACCCCGAAGCGGGAAGCTGATCCGGAAAATCGGGCGATTTTTCCATCCAGTGCATCAAAGAAACCGGCCAAAATTATCATCCAGGCAGCAAAGACCGTCTCCCCGTCGAAGCTGGAGAGAATGGAGGCAAAGCCGCAAAACATGTTACCTACGGTGAATACACCGGGAAAGATTCCTCTTATATTTCTCACGGTTTAAAGACTCCGATGACGGTTTCTCCTGCCTTAACCTTTTGATTCAGGTCGACTTTTATCTCTACGCTTTGTGGTAAAAATAGATCGACCCGAGAGCCAAACTTGATCATCCCAAAACGTTCTCCCGCTTTCACCGCATCTCCAGGCTTGACCTTACAAACGATCCGCCGGGCGATGATGCCAGCGATTTGTTTTAGAATAATTTTACCTTGACTTGTATCCAGTCCCAGCTCATTCTGTTCGTTTTCCAAAGACGCTTTGTCCTCAAATGCAGGGAGGAATTTACCTTTGTTGTATTTGATGTAATTAACCTTACCGGATATAGGGATGCGGTTTACATGCACATCAAAAACCGACATAAACACGCTGATTATAGTTCCCTCTTTGCCAATGAATTCCACAGCATCGATTGGCTTGATTGAGATCACTTTCCCATCTGCGGCAGAGAGGATAAAGTTATTGTCCGGAGGAATGATCCTATCCGGGTCTCTGAAAAAATAAACTATAAACAGCGAAAACAAAAGAAAAAGCATGGATAAAAAGAGAACCGTTAAACGCGGATGATAAACTCCAAAAACGAATAACACAAGAAAAATCGTAAAAGCTGGGATAAGAAAGACGAAACCTTGCCGGTTCATTTAAAGACTCTTCGAAATATATGATCCACGTTTCTCAGATAGTATTCCAGATTAAAGCACTCTTCGATCTCCTTCGTATTCAGATATTTTCTTACCCTTTTATCGTTTCGTATCAGTTCCTTAAAGTTTTTATTCCCCGCCCATGCCTGCATAGCGTTTTCTTGAACTATCCGATAAGCCTCTTCTTTGGAAGAAACTTTTTGGGAGAGCGCCAAAAGCAGACGCCCCGAAAAGATCATCCCTCCGGTTTTATCCAAGTTCCGAATCATGTTCTGGGGGTAAACTATGAGATTTTCCATGATGCGATTGAACTGTATCAACATATAGTCAACCAAGATAGTGGAATCAGGAATTATGATCCTTTCTACGGACGAATGTGAGATATCCCTTTCATGCCACAAGGTTATGTTCTCCAGTGCAGCTTGAGCGTTGGTACGGACCAGCCGCGCCAAACCGCAAAGCCTTTCACAGGTGATCGGATTCCTTTTATGGGGCATGGCAGACGAGCCTTTTTGTCCTTTGCTGAAACCCTCCTCCAGTTCCAAAATCTCGGTGCGTTGTAGACTTCTGATCTCGGTTGAGAATTTCTCGATGGTGCTGGCGATAATGGCCAAGGTGGTCATATATTCGGCATGTCTGTCTCTCTGGATGATCTGGCTGGATATGGGAGCCGGTTTCAAATGGAGCTTACGGCAGACGTATTCCTCCACTTGAGGATTTAAGTTGGAGAAAGTTCCCACTGCTCCAGAGATTTTGCCGACGGATACGGTTTCGATCGCTCTTTTCAGACGTTCGAGATCTCTTTTGATTTCAGCATACCAGAGAGCGAATTTGAGACCCAAGGTCGTCGGCTCAGCATGAATACCATGAGTTCTGCCGATCATCGGAGTATGCTTGAATTTGAAAGCTTTCCTTCTAACGAGTAAACTCGACCCTTGTAGATCTCCTAATATCACCTCTCCCGCTTCTCTCATCAACAGTGAAAGGGATGTATCCAGAATGTCGGAGGAAGTCATACCAGAATGGATATACTTCGAGTCCGGTCCCACATGCTCCGCCACATTGGTAAGGAAGGCGATCACATCATGTTTGGTTTTCTCCTCGATTTTGGTGATCCTTTTGACTTCAAATTTTGCTTTTCGTCTGATTCGACTAACGGCAGCAGAGGGAATCATCCCTAGATGAGCCATGGCTTCACATGCCAATATCTCAATGTCCAGCCATTTCTGGAATCGGTTTTGATCCGACCATAAAAACTTCATTGGGGACGTGGTGTATCGTTCTATCATTTTTCCCCTTACGATTAAAACGTTTGGAGATCTGAAGATACGGGGTATTCATACAAATCTCTACAACAGCAACTGAATTGATTGGCAAAGGAAAACTTTAGCTTTCCACCTATATATCAGATTCTCTACTTTAAACCTCGGGCTTATTTTTTACTTTTCTACTTTTTCCAATCTTCCAGAAAGTTCTTTATTCCTATGTCGGTCAGAGGGTGTTTGATCAATTGTTCGATCACCTTGAAAGGAATGGTAGCTATATCCGCCCCCATTAATGCTGCATCGACCACATGCAGCGGATTCCGCACACTCGCCACTATGATTTCGGTACCGATATCGTAATTCTCGAAAATGTTGGCGATGTCCCCAATCAGATCCATTCCCACGTGACTGGCATCGTCCAGCCTCCCCACAAAGGGACTAACAAAAGAAGCGCCGGCTTTGGCTGCCAACAGGGCTTGGATAGGGGAGAAGATCAAGGTGCAGTTGGTTTGTATCCCTTTGGTATCAAGAATTCTGATGGCTTTCAAACCTTCCTTGCACATGGGGATTTTTATCACTATATTCTTGTGTAGTCTGGCCAAATCCTCCGCTTCCTTCACCATACCATCCGCATCCATGGCTACAACTTCAGCGCTAACCGGACCATCCACCATCTCGCATATTTTCTTTAGGATAGTTTTAAAATCACCTTTCCCTTTTTCCTTGGCCAACAAACTCGGGTTAGTAGTGACCCCGTCCAAAATCCCGATGCTGGCAGCTTCTTTGATCTCGTTTAAGTTCGCCGTGTCAATGAAAAATTTCATTTTAACCTCCAAAATGTAGTAAGAGTGTAAATCTTTAGGGTTATGATTTCAAGACACTTCTTATTATAGTAAAACTGAAGCTTTGTAGTCCAGACCATTTTGATTTGCAAAGCCAAAGCTTTGTACTCTAGAGTCTAATATTTTACCTCCACCAAGTAAAGTCCATAAGCCGGTGCCGTGGGACCAGCTTTTCTCCGGTCTTTTGCTTCAATTATCTCAGTAAAATCTGAGACCGAAAAATATCCCCGGGCAACCTCGACTAAAGTTCCCACCAGGCTTCTCACCATGGTATGCAGGAATCTGTTGGCTTCGATTTTGAAGGTCAATTCATCTCCCGATTTTTTCCAGAAGGCCTGTTTAACGTTGCATAGATTGCTTTCTTTGCCGGATTCAGCCAGGCAGAATGAGGTGAAATCATGTTCACCTTCAATTTCCCTGGTAGCTTCAAGGAGAGTCTCCACGTTCAAAGCATAGGTTACTTCCCAAGCCAACCTCCTTTGAATCGCGGTCCTGCCCAAATGTACTCTATATTTGTATATTCTGCTTTTGGCGCTATACCGGGCATTGAAATTTGGATCAACCTCCTCTGCTTTATGAATAACTATATCTTCAGGCAAGATTCCGTTCAAGCTTTTTTGAATCGTCTCCGCATCCTGTGGATTCTCCGTCTCGAAATTTGCCACCTGACCCAAGGCATGAACCCCGGCGTCGGTTCTTCCGGCTCCAATTAAATTAACTTTCTGGTTCAGAATCGTGTACAGCGCTTTTTCAATTTCATCCTGCACCGTACGCAACCCTGGTTGTACCTGCCAGCCATGAAATAAACTACCGTCATATTCTATAACCAGTTTTATGTTTCTAAGCATCCGGTTTTAAATCGTCTTGAGACAAAAAGATACTCCCAGCATCAACAAGAAAAGAGATAGAAAGACATAGTCTGCGGTTTTGAATACCAATCTACGAAAAGAGGTGCGTTCCTGTCCGCTCCGGAACCCCCGGGCATCCAAAGCCAAAGCCAGCTCGTCCGCTTTTCGGAAAGAAGAGATAAACAGCGGCACTAAAAGAGGCAAGCTTTTTTTCGTTCTTTTGATCAAACCGCCTCCAAAGGTTGCTCCTCGGGAAATCTGCGCTTTTTTCAAAGTGATCGCCTCTTCCAAAAGCAGGGGAATGAATCTTAAAGAGATCATGGTGATCAAAGATAGTTCCTCAACTGGGAATTTGATCCTCTTCAAAGGTGCGAATGATTTAAACACTGCATCAGTTAATTCCACTGCCTGAGTAGTCAGACTCAGAAACGCTGCAGAGAAAATGAAAATGGCTAGTCTGATACTATAAACAAGACCGTTCAGCAAACCCAATTGATTGAGTTTTATGAAGCCCAAATCTATGTACTTTGTCGATTCCTTAGGTGCGAAAAATATGTGCAAAAGGAAAGTGAGTAAAAACAACCAAAAGAACGATTTCAAGTTGCGAAAGAAATAGGGAAGGGGGATTTTAGAAATAACCGCAAAGGACACTAAGAACAACGCTATCCATAGATAGATTCTCAAATCGGTGGTTGCCACTGTTAGAATCATAATACCCAGGGTAATAATAAGCTTGGTTCTTGGATCCAACCGGTGGATCACCGAATCGGTGGGGACATATTGACCAATATTGATATTGTCCAGAAAAGTCATACCAATTATCCTGATCTAACCATTGTTTTTTACCCAACCAATATATCAGGCACCATTCTCTTTGTCAAATATAAACTTGCGGATGGCCAAGGGTGAGAAATATTTGAAGGGGTTAAAGCCTACAATAGCTGGTTCTGGTTTGAGTCAAAGCCAGGCAGGAATAGATATAATATCAGGAATGAGTGATGATATAATCAGATCAAGTTCAATCCGGTGGAACAATACTGGCAGTCGGTTCAGGAACAACCACGATCGAGTCTTCGCTTCCCCATATATTGGGGGTATACTTATGAGCTTCCAGGTCATTATGCCAAAACCCGTCTACTAAATATTTGAAACGGTATTCCCCAGCAGGCAATCGCAAGTTTAACTGCCAGCGATCACCTATCTTTTCCATGGGATGC
This sequence comes from Candidatus Zixiibacteriota bacterium, assembly GCA_043810415.1. GTDB lineage: Bacteria > Zixibacteria > MSB-5A5 > MSB-5A5 > SM1-73 > CAIVRH01. The sequence continues at coordinate 5,828 of JBDROD010000017.1, forward strand.
GATTTTTCATTCCAATTGTTGAAATCGCCGCACAAGAAAATCTTCTGTGCTTTGGTACAGCGAAATTTAAAGGCACATTCACAATTGGTTGTATTAATTTCAATCATGCCGTTATTTTCCCCATCTCGACATGCTGTAAATAGTTCTGAAAAAATCTTATTTTGTTTTCGATTACAATAATAAACTAAATGTATAACTAACCAGATGTCAAGCAATATTTAATTATTTCGTATTGTGTTATGGTAGATTGGTTTACCGGAGATGGTTAAAGAGCATTATTAAATCGAGATCATACGATAATCAGAGCTGGAATGATCTAATATATATGTCCATTAATTTTAAGTTGCAAATTCCCTTTTTTCTGCTTAATTTCAGATCAGTATGAATAGATTTGTCGAGGAAATCGTAAGAATTATATCCGAAGCCATTGTTCTACCGGCGGATGCAATCAGAGATTTAGTGGAGATCCCGCCGGACGTTAAGCTGGGGGACTATGCTTTTCCTTGCTTTGTTTTAAGTAGGAAGCTAAAGAAAGCCCCAGATAAGATTGCTGGTGAACTTGCTTCTCAATTGAAACCCACCAAATTGATTCAGGAGATCTATTCCATCGGTCCATATCTTAATTTTAAAGTTAACCAAGCCCAATTGGCTGAGTTTGTGCTTTCTCAGATTTTCGATCAGGGGGAGTATTATGGGTCAGATAACACGGGTAAGGATAAAACCATCGTGATAGATTTTTCTTCACCCAATATCGCCAAACCATTCGGTATCGGACATCTCCGAACTACGGTGATCGGAAACGCACTTTACCATATCTACAAAAATCTGGGTTTCGACGTGGTTCGGATCAATCATCTGGGGGATTGGGGGACCCAGTTCGGTAAGGTGATCTTGGCTTACAAGATGTGGGGGGACGAAAAGGAATTCATCAAAGATCCCATCGCCACGCTTTATGATCTTTACGTGAGATTCCACCGTGAAGCAGAATCAAACCCCCAGCTGGAGGAGGAAGCCCGGCTTTGGTTCAAGAGGCTTGAGGATGGAGATGAAGAGGCTTTAGGTTTATGGACGAAATTCAGGAAATACAGTCTGGAGGAATTCAACCGGGTGTATTTGCTGCTGGGTATAGAATTCGATGCTATTGCCGGGGAAAGCTTCTATAATAAACTGATGGATTCTACCATTGAGGAGATAAAGTCCAAGGGATTGGCGGAAATGAGCCAGGATGCTTTGATCGTAGATTTGGAGAGGTTCGGTTTACCCCCCTGTCTTTTGAAAAAGAAGGATGAGGCTACTTTGTACGCTACGCGCGATATTGCGGCTGCTATTTACCGATATAACACATACCACTTCTACAAATCTCTTTATGTAGTAGGCACTGCCCAGAAACTTCATTTTCAACAACTCTTCAAGGTACTTGAGCTGATGGGCTACCAGTGGGCGAAAGACTGCGTTCACGTTGACTTCGGCTGGATCAAATTCAAGCAGGAGATGATGTCCACCCGAAAAGGGAACATTATCCTCTTAGAAGATGTTTTGAATAAGTCCATCAAGCTTGCCCGGAAGATCATAGAGGAGAAAAATCCCGAACTGGAAAATAAGGAAGAGGTGGCAAATGAAGTCGGGATAGGTGCAGTAATTTTTGCGGATTTGTCCACCCGCCGCATCAAGGATATCGATTTTGACTGGGACCAGGCTCTCTCCTTCGATGGGGATAGCGCTCCATACGTGCAATATACCCAGGCCCGACTATGCAGCCTTATGAGAAAATATGAAAAACCGGTAAGCGGAAAGGTAGACTTTAATCTCCTCTTAACCGACGAGGAAGTCTCCATTATCAAATTGCTGGAGAACTTCCCGCAGGTAATCAAGTTTTCTGCAGATAACTATGAACCTTCGTTCATCTGCACTTTTCTGATCGATCTCTGCGCAGCATTCAACCATTTCTATCAAAAACACCGGATCATCACTGAGGACACTGGTTTAACTGACGCCCGGATGCTTATGGTCAAGACAATACAAATTACTCTTAAAAACGGACTTTCTCTTCTCGGCATCCAGGTTCCTGAAAGGATGTGATTCAACCGGGAAGTTGTTTGAAGTTGCAAGAAGTAAACGTATATTTATTGGAATTGAAGCAGTAATTCACCGTTAACGTTTCGGAATCGGAGTAAAACTTTATGAAATTTAAAATAATCCCTCTTCTCCTTCTTTTTCTGGCTTGGATTTCCTGCGGGAAGGAAGAAAAGCCAACCAAAAGTAATGCCTCGTTCTTGGTCTCATCCTTAAACAGCCATTGTAAGGAGGGTTTAGGGAAGATAAACGATAGTTGGGGAAACGGCAAGCTCATCCTCAGTGCTTTCAACGACACCATCCGGGTATTACATGCGAATGCTTACTACAATTGCTGTTCCGAAGTCAAGATGGAGGTGAAGAAGACGGGGTTGGGTTTCGATGTTTATGAGAAGGATTATGGAGACACCTGCAGATGCGTGTGCAACTTCGATATCATTGCTTATATTTATAATCTGAATGCTGGAACGTATCTGATAAGATTATTTGACATCTGGGGTAGTGTTTTCGATCAAGGCTATGTTGTAATAAGAGAAAAGGAACAAGAGGGTCCGGGGGGATAAAATAGTTGGTTTAGATTTTAATTCTATTATTAATCCAATTTAGATGATACCCACAACTTCTCTGCCAAATACTGTTGTGTTCCTTCTCGACAAATCTTAGTTCCGCATATCTGGAACTCTGAAGGAAATCAATAAAGTTTTTTACAATCGCCGTTTATATGTAAATTCCTATCTTAAAAGCAAGCATTACAACCGAAAATTGATGAGTGGATTAATGTTACATAAAAAGTGTCCGGAGTTATAGTTAAACAATTGAATGCCGAAATCAAGAAAGCATAGTTGGAATAGATCTAACTTTCATATCGGGAGATAACTTGAGACAAAAATCAAAAAACCAGCTTCTTCATACAGATTTAAAATCAAATGCTGGGGAATGGGGTGAAGCGGAACTACAGGAAAAGGAAGTGGTCGAATTAAAAGACAAGATCAAAACGGTCTCTCTCCCCTCCTATGTGGAGAAGCAGGCTTTACTGGAAGCAGAGAGGTTAAGATTGATTTCTACTGCTTCGGCCGAGTACGGAATGGTCAGAACCCATATCGATTGGCTTTTATCTTTACCCTGGAAAAAAGAAATCTGTGGGGAGGTGGACATAGAGAAATTAGAAAAAGTCCTATCAGAGGAATTCTTCGGGCAGGAAAAGGTTAAGGAGAACATTCTCCAGCTTTTCAGCGTTAGAAAATTGAGGAAGGACTTGAAGGGGATAGTGGTCTGTTTTGCCGGACCGGCGGGAACTGGCAAAACCTCTCTGGGGATGGCACTGGCTAAGGCATTGGGACGGAAATTCGTGCGGGTGAGCGTAACCGGTGTGAGGGATGATGCGGAGATCAAGGGGAGGCACTCTACCTTTACCGATGCTTTCCCCGGGAAAATTCTCAGTGCAATAAAAGAATTGGAATGTACCAATCCTCTGATCATGATAGAGAACATAGACAAAATGGCGACCGAGGGTCTGAAGGGGGACCCTGCCACTGCTTTGTCGGAGGCTTTGGATCCGGATAAGAACTTAGGTTTTTTGGATCATTATCTGGGATTACCCTATGATCTTTCGGATGTCATATTTGTGACCACCGCCCTGATGGCAGACGAGATACCCACTCACTTACAAGACTTAATGGAAATCATTGAATTCTCCGGTTTCATTGAGGAGGAGAAACTGGAGATCGCCAAGAAATTCATCCTACCGCTTTTATTGAAGAAACATGGATTGACCGACCGGGACCTTCGATTCACCGACGGGGCTTTAAGAAAGGTGATCCGCCAGTACACGGTGGAGGCGGGGATAAGAGGTTTGCAGAGAGAGATGGAGAGCATCTGCCGCCGATGTGCCCGGGCCAAAACCTCACCCGGATTTTCCCGGTTTATTATCACCGTGGATAACCTGGAGGAATATTTAGGTACCCCGGTTTACATTCCCGACATCATTCCCAAACAACCAGAGATAGGTGTGGCCATTGGGCTGGCTTGGACCGAAGCGGGGGGGGATCTGATGCTGATCGAGGCTTTAAAGATGAAAGGAAATGGACAGGTGATTTTCACGGGACAACTGGGAGAGGTAATGAAGGAATCGATTCAAGCAGCGCACAGCTATGTCCGTTCGAAAGCGGAAATTTTGGGCATCAATTACGACGATTTCACCAATTACGACATCCACATTCACTTTCCATCTGGCGCTATTCCCAAGGATGGACCATCAGCCGGGATCACGGTCTCCTTAGTCATAGCTTCGGTGATGAGCAACAAGCCGATTCGCAACGACGTAGCCATGTCGGGCGAGGTATCGCTGCGGGGGAGATTGATACCAGTGGCAGGCGTCAGGGAAAAGGCTTCGGCGGCTCATCGGGTGGGCATTCGTACCGTGATTTTTCCCAAAGGGAACGAGAAGAACCTGCTGGACCTACCGGAGAAAATAAGAAAAGAGACCCATTTCATCTTTGTGGAACGGATAGAGGAAGTATTGAAGCTGGCATTGCTGGAACCGGATGAGAGTCAAAGAGACATTGAGGCTATCCTGAGAAGAGAGTTCGGTAAGTTGGTGAAAAGAAATAAGAAGGGGAAACTGGAGCTTAAGGTCAAAAGACAAAAATCAAAGGTCGGAAGCAGAAAGAAAAAGAACAATAGATAGAATGATTATCTTTTTAGCAGAAACGTAGGTTTATTTAAGATGAAAGCGGCATCGGATAATAAACATGATTTTTACACTCAAATCATATACATTTGAATATAAAACTTAAGATTTATCGACAACGTTTCGATAAATATAATAGAGGCTTGATCGGCAGCATCAGTGTGCAGAAATAGATCAATAGATCTGGACGATTTTAACCGGTAAATCAATCAGGCATTTGTCCTTTATATTAAGAAACAATTAAATATCTTAGCCCTAAGGACCCAGCCATACTTTAAAGTCTGTTGAAGCTTCCGAGTAGGATTCGAAATTATGTCTTCTGCAAAAATACTAGTGGTGGATGATGAGCTTTTTGTACGGGAATTATTATTGGAGTTTTTGAGCATACAGGGCTATGAAGTGTCCTTGGCAGAATCCGGAGAAAAAGCAATTGAATTGATATATACCCAACCCGCCGATGTGGTCCTCTTGGATCTGAAGATGTCGGGAATGGACGGTATTGAGACGTTGAAGCAGATAAGAAAAACTTCCCCCAATACTTTAGCAATAATCATGACCGGCTACCCGACTATTGAAAGTTCCATTGAAGCGCTCCATCACGGAGCCTGTGATTACGTGATAAAGCCTTTTAAGTTAAACGACCTAAAATCTTCCATCGAGAACGCATTAAGGGAGCATGAGCTGAAATCTGAGATAGGTAAACTCAAAGGCAGGATCGTAGAACTGGAAGCAGAGTTGGAGAAAGTCACCTATCTTCAGAAGAGGATTTAAGAAGCTTCTAGATTAATACCCCCTTTCACATTTTCCACAAATTGTTCCTCTATGACAAAAACGGGAATATTGGAGCAGTACGAAGTCTTATTAAGGGAATACGACCGGGTTTTGAGCATTTCCAAAATGATTCTGGAAAAGCTGGAAAGACAGGAGGAAGACAATCATATAATAGACCTTCTGGAACAAAAACGGATCATAGCTGAGAATATCGTCGATCTAACCCGTAAGATCTCTGTAACCGAAATAAAAGACAGAAAAGATCCAAATCTTCAAAACCTGCCTAAGGCCAAAGCACTTCTTTCTCAAATTGCTGAAAAGACAAAACAAATTCAGAAAACGGAAGAAAAGATCCAAAGTTTCCTTTAACCGGATTACTCTAAATGACCGTTTGTCTTTTCCTTCCTACCTTACTAAACTTAATTTCCTTGGATACTATAAAGATTACCAAAGTTTCCCCTGATTAGAGCAGATTATCTAAATCCTTCTCTTTGCCAATTTTATATGTAAAGCCTTAAAAAAGTGTTGCCATCAGGAGAAATCCGGATTAAATTAAAGCATCAGAGAAAGCCAACACTCTTGGAAGGAAAAATCAAAATGCAAGAAGAACCTCAATTAAATATTTCCAAGGAGGAAATGGATGAATTGGTTTCTTCTTTTTCCTCCTTCAACCAGGTAACCCAGAAATTGTATTTGGCTTACCGGGAGATGGAGGGGAGATTAGGAGATTTAAATCTCAAGTTAAAGGAGACTAACGATAAGCTGGAGCAGATGGAGCAGGAGATGATGCGGGTTAAGACACTGGCCGCATTAGGGGAGATGGCGGCGGTGGTGGCACATGAGGTAAAAAATCCCCTGGGGGGTATTCGGGGTTTTGCCGAACTTCTCGACAGAGACTTAACACCCGGCGATCCGCGTAAAAGATTGGTTAAAAAAATAATGGAGGGGGTGGAGACTTTGGATCGAATCGTCCTCAGCCTGCTGGACTATACCAAACCTATCAAGCTGAATCCCCATAAGGTGGAGATGGTAAAATTCATAGATGAGGTGATCAATTTTTTTGAAATGGACAACTCCAGGAAAAAGACCGGCATCCGCATCAAGAAAGAGTACCCCCCAGAGGAGCTCAGTTTTTATGTGGATACGGAACAATTTCGTCAGGTGATGTTGAATCTTCTGCACAATGCAGAACAGGCAATGCCACAGGGAGGAGAGATAACTGTGGCATTGAATCGGGAAGCAGAATCCTCCGATCTTTCCCATATAAGAAATAATATTTTGGTTTTGGATATTACTGATACGGGAATGGGTATGAGCCGGATAACGCAGGAAAAACTGTTTACCCCTTTTTTTACCACCAAGGAACAGGGCACCGGTTTGGGTTTATCCACGGTCAAGAAAATCGTGGAAGCACACCAGGGAGATATTCGAGTGGAGAGCGAATCGGGGAAGGGAACCAGCGTACGGATAAGATTACCCATGAGTCGATAGATAGAATCGTATGGCAGCGTAACCCAATATGATAATTGGCTAATGCAGTTTAGATCTGGCAGATAAAGTGACAAAGGGAATAATAACATGACAGAGGAGCTGAAAATCACATCCCCGGTTGGGAATATCCTGGTGGTGGATGATGATTCATTGATGCGGGATTACTTAAGCGAAACCCTGTGCCGGGGTGGCTTTAATGTAGATCTGGCTTGTGCTGGAGAAGAGGCATTGGAGAAGATCAAGAAGGCGGAATACGACATAATCCTATCGGACATCCGTATGCCCAATATGGGAGGTATGGAGCTTTTGCAGGCGGTGAAGCAGTATCTCCCCAACGCCAAGGTAGTGATGATGACGGCTTACGGTACGGTACAGAATGCAGTGGAAGCTATGAAATTAGGGGCTTTTGAGTACGTGATGAAACCATTTTCCATCGACGAGATCGAGCTGGTCGTAAAAAGAGCGCTGGACCAAAAGAAGTTGGAGTTGGAAAATAAATTGCTGCGTTCGGAGGTAATAGGAAGGTATGGCTTTGATAATATCATCGGGAAGACGCCCCAGATGCAAAAGATCTTTGAGATGGTGGAGGGGGTGGCAGACACCAAAGCCACCGTGCTGATCACCGGAGAATCGGGAACCGGCAAGGAACTGATCGCCAAAGCCATTCACTATCATAGCTCCCGCCGAGAGAGCCCCTTCATCCGGATCAACTGTGCCGCATTGCCCGCGGGTTTAGTGGAAAGCGAGTTGTTTGGACACGAGAAAGGATCTTTTACCGGAGCCATAAAGCAGTCCCGGGGAAGATTCGAACTGGCGGATGGAGGGACGCTGCTTTTGGATGAAATAAGCGAGATATCATTACACCTTCAAGCCAAGCTTTTAAGGGTACTGCAGGAGAGAGAATTCGAGCGAGTAGGATCAGGAATACCAATCCAGGTCGACGTTCGTATCGTCGCTACTACCAACCGCGATTTAAAGGAACTGATTGATCGGGGTAAATTCAGAGAAGATCTATTTTACCGGTTGAACGTGGTTCCAATTCACATTCCTCCATTGAGGGAAAGGAAGGAGGACATCCCCGCCTTAGCCCAGTATTTCTTGAAGAAGAGCAACCGGGAGAACAATAGGCAGACAGAGGGGATATCGCAGAAAGTATACGAGCTGTTTATGGAGTATCCCTGGCCCGGGAACGTTCGGGAATTGGAGAATTATATCGAAAGAGCGGTGGTAACGGCCCAGGGGAAGATCCTCACTCCCCGGGATTTCTCCAAGGAGCTAAGCTTAGGTAAGTTCCAATCCCCTTCCGGGAGAATAGATGTGGGCACCACCATTGAGGAGGCTGAACGGAAATTGATCTTGCGAACCTTGAAGGCACATGGGGGGAATCGTACCAAAGCTGCAGAGATCTTGGGTATCTCGACACGCACCCTACGAAACAAATTGCATGAATACGGGCTGAAGGAAACAGAATCCGATTAAACTTATCAGCTACGGTTGGCTGATTGTGGGGTTTTAATCTCTTTCATTTTATTCGATATGAAGACCAGAAGCATAAAGCAGTTGATCTATAATATCCCCGGCGAGGAAAGAAGACGGGACGATTACAAAGAGATCCCCTGTAAGGATATAGATTGGGACTGCTTTGCTCTGGATGGAAAAATCCCCTTTGGCAATTATAAAAAATGCTATCAATATGCTCCGGAGTTGGGAAAATGTATTTTTTACGAGTGGCAGAAGGAATCGCCTGATCAGTAAGACAATTAAGCGAATTCACCTTTTTTGTTTGGGGGTATCATGCCGAACGAGGATCAGATCAGAATATTTGTTCGTATAATCTATTGAAACACTGATAACTGGTTCCATGTTTTAGTAAAAACCAGAGCTTGAGTTGAATCAAGTTCTGGTTTTTTTATATGAAACAACGAGAGCCCTCCACACCACCACCTGCTCGCTCGTTTAATTCCCTGTATAACCGCAAGTTACCTTAAACAGGTGAAAGTGAAAAAAAGGAGCAAGTCTTGTCTCTATAAATATTCGGATAGAATTGCAAATCTTTGCAGAGTTGTTCAACTCAGCTCTTTTTATGCCGATTTAAAAAATGTAAGGTGAAACATATTCAAACGATATGCATTTGAATTCTGATGTGGGCGATGCTGGCATACATTGTTTTACAACCAACTAGCTTCAAGGTCACAACTACAGTGTCATTAAGTAAATATATAGGAATCGACATTTTTAAAATAGTCTGAAGATAATCTTACTTTCATTATGTCAAATCCACATAGTTCCTTTAATCAAACCGACTCTTCCGATCCCGGCATAGAGAAAAATATCCGGGAATCGGTGGATATTTTAAAGAACGTGATGGAGAGCCGGTTTAATCGTCTGTCTCAAGCCAATCGGAGATTGAAACGCAAGATATTTGACCTCTATACCATTTTCGAGCTTTCCCGTAGGCTGAATTCGGTTCTGGATTTGGAGGTTCTTTTAAGCGGGATGCTCTCTGCATTGATGGAAGAATTAAAGATAGAGAATATATCCGTGTTCCTCCGGCGGGATCATCAGCAGGACGAACTCAGCTGCTTTAAGCTAAAAAAGAAGGAACCGGATAATTCAGATCCGAATGCGGCGGTTCAGGTTTGTAATAATGCGGATGAGTACAAAATCAGTTTAACCAGCAGACTGTCCTGCTTATTGCTCTCCCAGAAGGAGCCCCTATTCTTAAAAGAGATTCAAAACCATCTGCAGGTAAGCGATAATGAGATAAAAACCTTGCACAACCTGGATTGCAAGCTCGTAGTCCCGTTGATCAGCCGGGATAAGTTGGTAGGAATCCTGAGTTTTGGCCCAAAGAGGCTCGATCAAAGGATCACGGATAGTGATCTGGAATTCATTTCGGTTTTGGCCGGTCAGCTTACCGTTTCAGTGGAGAACGCTCTTTTATATGAGAATCAAAGGAGGATAAATTCAGAGTTAAGAAACACTCAAAAACAGCTTATTCAATCGGAAAAACTCGCAGCGACAGGTCAGTTCTCCGCCTCTTTGGCTCATGAGATTAATAACCCACTGGGGATTATCAAAAACTATCTGCAAATCCTTTCGGAGAACATGGAGAGGAATAATGCCAATCAAGATAATCTGGGTGCCATAAAGGAAGAGGTGGATCGGATTGCCCGGATCGTAAAAAGCTTTTTGGATTTTTCTCGCCCCGCCAAAGAAGAGATGTCCCTCTTGGATTTGATCGAAATAATCAAACAGGTGATTTTCCTGGTTAACCAGGAGTTCCTAATCCGACATATAAAGATTACTGCAGATCTACCGGAAAACTTTCCTGAGATTTTGGGATCTGAGGACCAGTTGAAACAGGTTTTCTTTAATCTTTTAGTCAATTCCCGGGATTTCATGCCCCAAGGGGGGGAGATCAGTATCCGTGCGGGGGAAGTTGGGGATAAGGTGGAAATCGAGTTTTCGGATACGGGATGTGGAATACCGGAGGATAATCTCAACCGCATTTTTGATCCGTTCTTCACTACCAAGACTGATGGGAGAGGAACCGGACTGGGTCTTTGGATATGTTATGGGATAATACAGAGACACTGCGGATCCATTCAAGCAAAAAGAAAAAAGCGGGGAACCAGTTTCACCATCTCTTTACCGAAAGGATAGATTATCTAATCGGTACTGATTAAGAGCTCGAGTATGTAAAGTCATGGGGGAGTATGCATAATTATGATTAATGATTCAGCCAAGATCCTAGTAGTGGATGACGAAAAGCGCATGTGCGAAAGCCTTCAGACCCTGCTTTCTAAAGCTGGTTATAATGTCACCACGGTGGAAAAAGGTGAAGAGGCTTTAAGGCGCATAGACAAGAGTGATTTCGATCTGGTGATCACCGATATAAAGATGCCGCAGGTGGACGGGCTGGACATTCTCAAAGCGGCCCGAGCCAAGGATGAAGACGCTTTGGTGATTCTGATGACCGGTTATGCCTCCCTGGAATCTGCCATCAGCGCCATCAACCAGGGGGCTTATGATTACCTGATGAAACCGATTGAGTTTGCCGATTTGAAGTTGACCATCCAACGGGCACTGGAAAAAAGGAGAGCCGATAAGGATCGAACCAATCTGTTGATGGAATTACAGGAGAAAAATACCGAGCTTAAAAAGAAAGTTGAGGAGCTGGATGCATTATACAAAGCGGGATTATCTTTAAGCACCACGGAAAATCTTAAAGAGCTTCTCAGCCGGATTGTCACTTTAGCTACGTTGGTGATCGATGCCAAATCCGGGTCGATTATGCTTATTCAGAAACCGGAAGACATACTGACCATAGAAGCTGCTATCGGTCTGGATGAAGAGATCATCCGTCAAACCAGGCTCGAATTGGGCTCCAGCATCGCCGGTTATATAGCACAGAAAGGTGAACCGGTGATGGTGGAAAACATAGAAAAGGATGCACGCTTCAAGCATTTCAGCAAGAAACATTATGCCACTCATTCACTTCTATGCGTTCCCCTGAAGGTTAAAGACAAGGTACTGGGAGTGATCAACCTAAGCGATAAGAAGACCGGTGTTCCATTCACCGGGGACGATCTGAGGCTTTTGACCACCTTCGCCGCTCAAGCCGCCATTGCCATCGATGATGCAGAACAGTTCAACCAGAATTTGGAGAAGATCAAGGAATTGGAGGTTCTGTATGATATCTCCAGGCAGCTTTCCTCCATGGAACGTTTTGAGGATGTTTGCAGTTTCGTATTTGAGAAGGTAAAAACCATAATGCCGGTTGAATTTGCCCTGTGGTATGAATGGAGCGAGAAATCGAATCAGCTGGTTTTAAGTCTTTGCCTGGGATGCGAAAATGCAAAGAGAAATCTAACCGTTTCATTCACCAAAGAGGAAATCACCGACCCAGAGCAGGTCAACCTTAAGCTAAAGGAAGGCTTGAAAACGGAGCCGGAATTCTCGAGATATTTGGATTCTATCGTCTCCCTTCCCATTATAGCAGAAAAGAGCATTCATGGCGTGCTTTCGGTGGGGAATAGACAGAAAATGAGATTGTCCGGGGAGCAAATTCGACTGCTTTCCATAATCACATCCCAATTGGCATCTGTCTTTGAGAGACAGAAATCCCTGCTTAACATCACCCGTCTGGTGACCATGGGCAATTTAGTCTCGGAGATCACGCACGACGTGAAAAAACCGTTGACCAATATCCGGGGGACCTTACAGGTGTTGAGAGTGAAACTTCCGAACCTTAAAGAAGAAGACAAATATTTCAATTTAGTGGAGGAGGAGATATTCCGTCTGGACGGGCTGTTGAAAGAGATAGTCGATTTTTCCAATCCACACAAGTTCGAGATGGAGAGAAGGGACATAGCATCCATTCTGGACCGAACGCTAAAATTGGTGGAACAGGACCTGTCGTCCGGAAAGATAACCCTAAAGAAGGAATATCGGGATGGGTACACCGTTTTGGCGGATAAAAATCAGATAATGGAGATTTTTCTTAACATAATTCTCAATGCCATAGAAGCCATGCCCAATGGAGGTGAGTTAAAAGTTAAAGCCAATAGACATACAGACGAGAAAAGCGGAAAAGACTATATAAATATAATGATCACCGACACCGGTTGCGGGATTCCACCCGAGAGTATAAATCAGATTTTTGAACGTTACTTCACTACCAAAAAAGAGGGAACCGGTTTAGGATTAGCAGTAGTGGAAAGGATAGTGAAAGCACACGGCGGTTTCGTGTCGGTAGCAAGCGAACCTGAAAAGGGAACTAGTTTTTCGATAAATCTGCCGGCAGCTTAGAAGTAATAAAATCAAAGTGGCGAAACCCGATAGCCTTGCCTATAAGCTTTTTGAGAGCTTTTTCTGAAAAAGTGCAAAATAGTGCCGATAATAGAAAAAGTAATGACAAATCGAATTGTCAAAATAAAATAACACATTGTAAAAAACTATGGAAGACAACAAGGTAAAAATACTGGTAATAGATGACGACCCCAAAATTTCCTGGATTTTGAGTGAGGGACTGGGGGATAACTATCATATCCTTTCAGCCAAGGACGGACTGGAAGGTCTGCAGATGGTTACCAAAATCCACCCCAATTTGGTTCTTCTGGATATCAAGATGCCCGGGATGGAGGGGCTCGAGGTTTTGGACAAGATTAAATCGATGGATCAGATCACCGAGGTGATCATGCTCTCCGGACACGGGGAGACCAAGAACGTGGTGGAGTCGATCAAAAGGGGCGCTTCCGAGTTTATCAACAAGCCGTTCGACGTCAAAGAGGTGGAGATTCACATCCAGAGTGTACTGGAGAAAAACCGCTTGAGGCAGGAACTGGACCAGCTGAAAACGGAATTGAAGACCAAATCGCAATACGACAAACTTATCGGGGACAGCCCCAGCATGATGCAGATCAAAGCGGTGATCGAGCAGGTGGCGGACAGCGAACTGACCGTACTGATCCGGGGCGAATCCGGGACGGGAAAGGAGATAGTAGCTCGGATGCTGCATACCCTTTCCAGTAGAAGGAATGGTCCTTTCGTCAAGGTAAACTGCGCTGCCATACCGCGTGAGCTTCTGGAGGCGGAGCTGTTCGGTTACGAAAAAGGGGCTTTCACCGGAGCACACAAGACCAAGCTGGGGAGGTTTGAGGTGGCTAATAAAGGGACCATCTTTTTGGATGAGATCGGCGACATGCCTTTGGAATTACAGTCCAAGCTCCTTCAGGTCTTGGAACAATATGAGTTCGTGCGGGTGGGCGGAATAAAGACCATTAAGGTGGATACCAGGATAGTCTGCGCTACCAACAGAGATCTGGAAAAGGCACTGAAAGACGGAACCATCCGAGAGGATCTGTTCTATCGTCTGAACGAGGTCACCTTGAATCTGCCGCCTTTAAGAGAAAGAAGAGAGGATATTGTTCTTCTGATCGAGCATTTTCTGCAGAAATACTACGCCATCTACAACAAGCAGTATCGTCCGCTTTCCCCGACCATCATAGAGCTTATGCAAAACTTCGATTGGCCCGGGAACGTGCGGCAGATGGAGAATCTGATCAAGCAGATCGTAGTCCGGGAAGATGAAAATGTGGTCCGGGACAGCATCAAATCCCCTTCAAGCGAAAATTCCCCGGTTACTCCATCGACTTATACGGTTGCTGACCAGAATGGTTTTTCGTTGAAAAAAAGGGTGGGGGCAGCGGTGGCGTCAGAGGAAAAGGTGCTGATAGCCCAGGCACTCAATAAGACTAACTGGAACAGGAGAAAAGCAGCACAGCTTTTGGAGATCAGCTACCGGTCTTTGTTGTATAAAATAAAGGAATACGAAATCGGACAATAGAAGAGAAAAATGCCTTTGATCCTTTTTCATATGGCAGGGATATATTCCCTGCTTTTTTATTTCCAACTTCAAAAGTTTAAATCAATCAGGAGATAGAATCTTGGTCTAATCATCTTGAATGCATATGAGCATGAATCAGGAGAAAACTCCTATAATGCAGGTGGAGGTCCTCCTTTAAAGAGATAATTAATCAAATACAGCACATCCCCGACCTCAACGCTTCCGTCATGATTGGCATCTCCGGCTTCCAGTGGATTCGGAGCACTGCTTCCGAAAAACAGATAATTAATGATATAAACGATGTCGCTGATGGTTATCTCCCCGTCGTTATTGGCATCACCCCGTAAAAAGTAAACAACATAATGGAAATTACCGCTATGTCTTAGATCGTGTCTAAACATGGGCCAGCCGGGACC
>JBDROD010000018.1:0-6631 GCA_043810415.1 Candidatus Zixiibacteriota bacterium
AGACCCAGAGCTTGCGATGGGACCCGGAAATAAACAAGATAGTCACCGACGATTTCGTCACCATCACCAGAAATCAGAACGTGATCACCGGATACGGACTGGAGGCGGACCAGCAGCTTAACCATATCGTCATCAAAAAGCAGGTGAAGGGGAAGATAACGGATATCTCGGAAGAGGAACTGAAGGACAGCTTGTGATAATCGTTTTTCGTCATTACGTTTATCGGTTGCGATGCTCGTATCGAGGTTCGAGATTCGTAAATCGATGTTCGAAAAGTCGAAAGCGTTCAGGTGGTAAAGGATCAAAAAACCGTCAGCTGGTAACCTTGCTCGATTAAAGAGGAAAAGAGTCTATTGAAAAAACCCAATTCGCAGGGCTAAATGCCCTTCAGGGTGAATCCCTTCAGGGTGAATCCTGCTCTATGGGTGACAAATGTCTATTGCTCATAGGGGTGGGAATTAATCCCGCCCCGAAATAAACTTTTACAATACACTGGGGAAAGCCTCGGCTGTGAATTATCCTATAGAGGAAAACGGATGGATGATAATCTGATAACGTTGAGATCGGAGAGTCTGGTCAAAATCTACAAGAGAAGAAGGGTGGTTGACGGCGTCTCCATCGAGGTGAAGCAGGGGGAGGTGGTGGGGCTTTTGGGTCCCAACGGAGCGGGGAAAACCACCACCTTCTACATGATCATCGGATTCATCAAACCGGACGGGGGGAAGGTTCTGTTGGATAGCGAAGAGATCACCAGTCTTCCCATGTACGAAAGAGCCCGGCTGGGAATCGGTTACCTCTCGCAAGAGACGTCCGTTTTTCGTAAATTAAGTGTAGAGCAGAATATCATGGCTATCCTGGAAATGCAGAAATTGGAAAAAAGGGAGAGGGAGGAGAGGGTGGAAGGTCTGCTTAAGGAATTGGACATCGCTCATCTGGCAAAGAACAAGGCATATACTCTCTCCGGAGGGGAGAGAAGAAGAGTGGAGATCACCCGGGCACTGGCCACCCAGCCCAAATTCATGCTCTTAGACGAGCCTTTTTCCGGGATAGACCCCATCGTGGTGGAGGATATCCAGAAGATAATTTACAGTTTGAAAGAGAAGAAGTTAGGGATACTGATCACCGACCACAACGTGCGGGAAACCCTCTCCATCACCGACCGGGCTTATATCATCAGCGACGGGGAGATTCTGAAATCGGGGACGGCCGAGTATTTGGCATCCGATCCGGAGGCTAAGAAGATCTACTTAGGAGAGAAGTTCAAGTTAAACTAACGGCTGCGATATCCCGATATATATAAAAAGGACTTGAAAAAAGTGAAATTGATGTTATATTTATAATGTGGAGTCGGTTCCGGGGAGAGTTGATTCCATGAAAGAATTCAGGAATTATATGGCGGTATTAATTAAGTGAGAGTAATTCTTTAGAGGCAACTATGAAGATGGAAATGCAAATGCGGCTGAGGCAGACTTTGGCTCCGCAACTCATTCAATCGCTGAAGCTTCTGCAGATGCCCATCCTCAAGCTGGAACAGCTGATCCGGCTCGAGCTTTCCACCAATCCCCTTTTGGAGGAGGTGGAGCCGGATGAGGAAGTGGATGATCTCTCGAGCACTTCCACTGAAGAAACCAAAGAGGAGTCGGATTCCGAACTGGACAAGATCAATTGGGAGGATTATTATAGAGATGAAGGGGATTTTTACGTCAGGCGGGAGCGACAGAATGAAGAAGAAAAATTGGAGAAAGTCCCCATTTCGGAGGAAACTTTGTACGGGCACCTTTTAGACCAGCTTCATCTGAGCCGGTTAAGCCCGGAGGACACCGACATCGGTGAGTATATCATCGGCAACATAGACGATAACGGATTTTTGGTCTGCTCGGTGGAGGAGATAGCCAGCGCCATCGGCGTCCCCCCGGAGAAGGTCACACAGATTTTGACTTTGATTCAGACCTTCGATCCCACCGGGGTAGGGGCAAGGGACTTAAGGGAATCCCTTATGATTCAGCTGAAAGAGAGGGGATTTGAGAATAGTTTGGCATACCGCATCGTTAAAGATCATTTAACCGACCTGGAGAAAAAAAGCTTTACCCAGCTGTCCAAAACCCTGGGAGTGAGTTTTGAAGAGGTTCAGGCGGCTATGGATTTTATCAAGACATTAAATCCCAGACCGGCTATTGGAAGGTTCACCCCGGCGGCAAGCCCGGTTGTGCCGGATCTGGTGGTGGAGCAGATCGGGGACGAGTTTGTGGTATTTCATAACGACAAAAACGTCCCTCATTTGAGGGTAAATCAAACCTACCGGCAGCTTCTTAAAAAAGGAGCACTTCAAACCGGAGAGACCAAATCCTACTTAGTGGAAAAGCTGGAGAAAGCCCGCTGGCTGATGAACGCCATAAACCAGAGGCGTTCCACCATGATCAAAGTGATGGAGAAGATCGTGGAAGAGCAGAGGGAGTTCTTCGAGCACGGCGCCTCCCATCTTAAACCCCTCACCATGGAGTCGATCGCGGATAAGGTGGAGATGAACGTAGCCACCATCTCCCGGGTGTCGAACGGCAAATACGTCCAGACCCCCCAGGGGGTTTTCGAGATCAAATACTTCTTCAACACCGGCGTTACCATGGAGAACGGCGAGGAGCTTTCCAAAAGGCACGTGAAACAACTGATCTCCGATTTCATCCGGGAAGAGGATCCCTCCTCCCCATTGTCCGATCAGCAAATCTTCGCCCTGCTGAAAAAGCAAGGTTTTAACATCGCCCGCCGGACGGTGAGCAAATACCGGGAGGAGCTGAAGATCATGGCTGCCCGGTTCCGCAAGAGGTCGGTCAAAGGGGGATTTAACCATTCACCGGAAGAGCAGACGATCTCTCCACCTTCGGCTTAGCCGGAGGTTTTCGTCATTTCATGGGATGAAGCACAGGAATAAACCAAGGAATCTAACCGATCATATTTTGACCATACACGTTCATTTTCCGATAAATCTTAAAAAAGCAAAGCATAACGTTTTTTATTATCTCTCCCCCTGGCGGGGATTTTCGTCTTATTTGATTTTCGCCCACGGGTGAATCGGATCGAAATCGAGGTCACCCGATCCGTGGAAGAGGGAGTTCAATTAGCGGTCGGATTTCCTGCGGATCAGTGAGATATCCGATCAACTGAATCTTATGAAATCAAAAGCTGGAAATCACAAAAGATTCTCCAGGACAGTTTGGTCCATTCGGACGCTTTTTAAAAGGAGGTGAGAATTAGGGAATTAATAAACGAGGGGGGAAATTCGGACCTAAGCTGATTTTTAAGCTGTCAGATTTTACTTCAGTATATATAAACTGAAAGGAGCACTCATGCAGAGCAGAACTACCGCCCGTCATTTTGACTTGACCGAAGAGCTCAAGAGTTTTACCGTCAAGGAGATTGACAAATTGGAGCGTTATTTCAACAACATCATTGATGCCCATTTGATTATGGATGCGGAGAAATCCCGAATGACAGCGGAGTTGAAGGTGAAGGTGCATGGTACAATTCTGACCAGCAAGGTCAGATCGTTCGACATGTATGAGTCGGTGGAAAAGGTGATAGACAAGATGGAACAACAGCTCAAAAGATATAAAGAAAGGCTTAAAGACAAGAAAGCCAAAACGGTGCAAAAAACTTCACCCCGGATAAAACGGATGGAAACATCTGCTATACCGGAAGAGATGGAGGAAGAGGAGATGATGTAAGCCGGACGGTTGACTGTCGGCTGATTCGACCGCTTTCCTTAAAAAGAGGTTTCGGGCTGACATCGTTCGTCTGGTGATTAAGTATGGTTAATGGGAACTTGGAATAGGGTAGTCGAAACCCGACTTAGTTAAAAGACTGAATTTGCATGATTTAATAATCAACACCTCGCAGGGAGCCACTTGCAGGAGTCAAGCTTACTCTGGGAATATGGTTAGGCTAAAGGCGCCAAAACAAATCGCAGATTGATACCTAACCTAAGCCCGAACCGATTTGCACCAGGCGGTTCAAATAACATAACAGCAAAAAGATCCGAACGTACAGAAAGCAAACGGATTGCAACCGAGAAGAAAGGAGTCTTTTCATTGGAGCTAATCCCAGTAGAAAAGATGTACCGGGAGAGGAAAGAGGCTTTAGAGCTCACCCTTCTGACCAATGAACCCGGCCTGAAGAAGAGAATTCCCACCAGCGAGATTCATCGACCGGGATTGGCTTTAGCCGGATTTGTGGAGAGATTTGCCAGCCAGAGAACGCAGGTGCTGGGAGAGACCGAGATGACGTTTTTGTCCGGTCAGGATGAGTTGGGTCGAAAGAGAGCGGTGGAGAACATTTTCAAGTTCGACCTTCCCTGCGTGGTCATAACCAAAGGGATAGCTCCCCTTCCCGAACTTACGGAGGTGGCCAACCGGAAGGGGGTGCCGGTTTTTTCCACCCGGTTATCCACCACGGATTTCATCAACCGCCTGGGGGTCTATCTGGATGGTTTGTTTGCCCCCCATACCACCCATCACGGAACCCTGGTGGACATCTACGGGGTGGGGCTGATGTATATCGGCAAAAGCGGGGTGGGGAAAAGCGAATGCGCTTTGGATCTGGTGGCCAGGGGACACCGGCTGGTGGCGGACGATATGGTGACCATAGTCAAAAGAGCACCCCAGGTTCTGGTCGGAACCGGGAACGAGCTTTTAAGACACCATATGGAGGTCCGAGGCATCGGCATCATCGACATAGAGAAACTCTTCGGCATTCGTGCCATCCGCATGCAAAAAAGAATCGAGGTGCAGGTCAATTTGGTGCACTGGGATGACAAACAGGAATTCGAGAGACTGGGAATTGAAAATAAATACACCACCATTCTGGGGGTGGAGATACCGCTGGTGAAGCTGCCGGTAACCCCGGGCAAGGATATCTCGGTCATCTCCGAGGTCATCGCCATGAACCAAATGCTGAAGATCTACGGGCGCGACAGCGCCAGAGAGTTTTCCAAACGCTTATCCGACGAGATCTATAGAAAAAGAGCGGTGGGGGAATTTCTGGAGAGCGACTTGGAATAGCTTTTGAACTGAGACTGGGTGCAAAGTTATCGGAGCCTACCGACTCCGGTGAGAAAGAGATCGAAAACCAGATAAGTAGCGCGATTTAAATGATAAGCTGCGTAATTTTCACTCATGCCGATTTGGGTTCCGGCTTGAGACATGCCGTAGAGGGAATGATGGGAAAACAGGAAGCTTTCTCGGTCATATCCAATGCCGGAATGGGAAGGGAGGAGATGATCTTGGTTTTAGAGAAGGAGATCTCCGGACAGGATTATTCAGCCGGCGTGGTGGTCTTCGTGGACATGGCGGGGGGCAGTTGTTGGAACATGGCTAAGAGAATCACATCCGCCATGCGGGAAGAGATGAGCTCGAAATCGAACCAGCCGCCCCCAATCGCCATTATCTGCGGGGTAAATCTGCCCATGCTGGTTAAGTTCTTTTCCTTGAGAAACGATATGTCCTTGGACCAGCTGGTCCCACTGGTTCGGCAGGAGGGGGAGAAAGGGATAGTCACCGAAAATTAATGCCGATCATATTATATCGAGTGGACGAAAGGTTGATACATGGCCAGGTGGTGGTAGGATGGGGCATTAGTCTGAAGATCGAGCGGATCGTTTTGGCCAACGATCAGGTGGCAGCCAATCCCTGGGAAAGGGAGCTTTATTTGGCTGGTGTGCCTCCGGAGATCAAAGCCACCATCCTTTCGGTGAATGATGCCGCCACCAGGATTTCGGAAAACGGATTTGAAGGGGAGAAAACTCTGATCTTAGTCGACTCCCCCTTGGATATCTGGAAATTGCTGGAGAAGGGAGTAAAGATAAACACCGTAAACGTAGGCGGAGTTCATTTCAAATCCGGTCGAAATAAGATTCTCCCCTACCTGTACTTGTCGGTCGAGGAGATCTCTGCTTTTAAAAAAATGATTGCCTCAGGCGTCCGATGTGAATGTCAGGACATGCCTCTGGCGGAGAAACATGATCTGGAGACATTGTTCACCAGGTTAGGATTATGAATTATTTCTGTCGACAAACATAAAATTAAAAGTTAAAACCTTACCTTCTTTCATCCCCCGCTCTACATTTGTGGAGAGGGGGGAGAGGCAAACCAAGGAGCGAATTGAACAGCAAGAGCACAGAGCTTAAAGTGGGCTTGGTGGTATTATTAGGGTGTGCTATCCTCATCCTGGGATTCATCTGGTTTAAAGGTTTTAGCCTCCAGCAGCACCGATATAAATATTCCGTCATTTTTC
This sequence comes from Candidatus Zixiibacteriota bacterium, assembly GCA_043810415.1. GTDB lineage: Bacteria > Zixibacteria > MSB-5A5 > MSB-5A5 > SM1-73 > CAIVRH01. The sequence goes on from JBDROD010000018.1 coordinate 6,283, forward strand.
CAAATATCGGCTCTTTGGAGGTGGGAGATCCGGTTTCCGTCTCGGGTGTGCGTAAAGGAAAGGTGGAAAAGATCAGCCTGTACCAGGGGGACGTTCTGGTCGAATTCAATTTGAGCCAGGACGTGGTTCTGAAAAAAGATGCCAGATTCACCGTGATGAACATAGGCCTGATGGGGGAGAGACTCATCGCAGTGGAGACCGGACATTCCGACAGCAGGCTGGACCTTTCCCAGCCGGCTTTAGGATATTACGACGTCGGCATCCCGGAGGTGATGGGGCGGATGAGCGATCTGATCGATGCGGTCAGAAGACTGACCGGACATTTAGAGAGCGTGATCGGGACCGAATC
>JBDROD010000019.1:0-2067 GCA_043810415.1 Candidatus Zixiibacteriota bacterium
TCCTCCTCTATTCTGTTTTCAGGCCATCTTTGTTTTTCGAGGGCATTGTAGGAAAAAGACGGGTGTGGGTCAATAAAATATCTTTGCCCTCCAAGCCTTTCATTCCAGAATCATATTAACACACACAATCGGTGCTTTTCCTGTATTCTTCTTGCAAAACAGATAACCTTCAGGCTAATCTGTCTCAGAAAACATTAACATAACTACAGCGATACGAACGAATGTCATTTTTAATGATGAATCTGCGGATAATTTTCTGAAGGTAATAGAGCAAAAGATATGACGCATAAAAACAGGCTCCTAATCTTAGCCCGGGATCCAAAGCGATATGCTGAGTTGATCAAGAAGCTTGATTTTACTGATCTTGAGCTTGTTGCTTTCGATTCTGTCGAGGAGTCTAAGAAATACGTTGAAATTTAAGGAGATACCCATGTTCAATAAATGGAAGAAAAGGTTATCACTGTTTTGGCGGGGGTGGGGATGCAGCATAGTTATCGCCCTGTTGATCGCGACATCTTTTAAGTCAGCCATAGCGGATTGGAATGATGTCCCTACCGGATCAATGAAACCGACCATTTTAGAAGGAGACCGTATTTTTGTGAACAAACTGGCTTGTGATCTGAAATTTCCTTACACAACCTGGCACCTGGCGAGCTGGGATGATCCGAAACGAGGAGACATAGTAGTCTTCTTTTCACCAGCAGATGGTAAGCGCCTGGTCAAACGCATTGTGGGTGTTCCGGGAGACGCAATCGCAATGCTGAACAACCAGCTTTTGATCAATGGAAAAGCCGCGGAGTATGAAACACTCGATCGAAAAATTATTAACCAGATCGCACCTCACGAGCAATTGAATCACCTCTTTTTTGGTGAAATTATTGCGGGACAAACACATCCGGTGATGATTACACCTACGCGACCATCCTTTCGTTCATTTGCCCCGGTGATCGTTACGGAAAGACACTATTTTTTAATGGGTGATAATCGGGACAACAGCGCGGATTCCCGATTTTTTGGATTTGTTGAGCGCAAACAGATTGTGGGCCGTGCCACCGCCGTGGTGATATCACTTAAACCTGATGAACACTACCTTCCCCGGTGGGAGCGTTTCTTCCAGAAATTACTGTAGGTCTTAAGCCCAGGATGGTTTTAGATAGAAAGATAGCCTTAATTGACCTCCGAGATGGTTCCATCGAGATTACCCCTTTATCTTTAGATCTTCGGGGGAAATTTCTGGGTGGGAGGGGGATAAATATGTATCTCCTTTCCAGGCACTACTCTTCCAGACTGGATCCATTTTCCCCGGAAAACCCGCTCATCTTTGGGGTCGGACTCCTTACGGGAACTCTTGGTTTTGGCTCCCGCATCAATATCACCGCCAAATCACCGGAATCAGGCCATCTTGGAGACTCCAGTATGGGTGGTGAGTTCGGGGCTGAACTGGTCAAAGCAGGACTGAGCCATCTGGTAATTACAGGCAAGAGTAAAAACCCGGTATATCTCTTGATTAGAAACGGCGAGATAGAGATTCGCGATGCTCAAAAGCTGAAAGGCCTTGATACGGTTGAAACACAGAAAAGAATTCGCATCGAGTTGGGGGATGAAAAAGTCCGGGTGGCCTGTATCGGGGTGGCCGGTGAGAACCTGGTAAGATATGCCGCCATCCGTTCTGGTATGAAAAATGCTGCCGGGAGAACCGGGATGGGCGCTGTTATGGGTTCAAAGAATCTCAAGGCAGTGGCAGCCAGGGGGACTCTGGACATCAGGATTTCAGAGCCGGAGAAGTCTTTGAGGTATTATCTCAACACCTTGAAGAAATTAATGGAGACAAAATGGGCCCAGGCCCTTGGAAAACTCGGTACTCCTCTCCTCTTTAAATACGCCAATGCCATGGGCATTTTGAGCGTCCGCAATAATCAATTAACCACGGTCGGCGATCGAGGTCACCATTTGGAGGCCGAGGCATTGGAACCCTATTCCACTGGCATGCTTTCCTGTTTTGCTTGTCCTGCCCACTGTCGCCATCGATTTTCCATAGAAGAAGGCAGGTATAAAGGGACAAAAGGG
>JBDROD010000020.1:0-7333 GCA_043810415.1 Candidatus Zixiibacteriota bacterium
CCGTATCTCGCTTCCCAACGGAATAAAGGGATGGATTCCCAAAGAGGCGGTGGAGATTGTCTGATATCCAATCTTTTATGATGGATGACGTATGACGAATAGCTGATTGATTCCGTGTAGAGGAAGGCTTTAGCCTTCCAATTTAAAGAATTGAAACGCTCCTTCGACTAATTAATGACAAGAAAGGTTTCAGTAACTCTGAATATTTACTTGATCCTCTTAGCGATCCGGCTTTTTTCCAAATAGACCGCTTTTTCCGGGCAGAGCTCGTGACAGCACATGCAGTTGATGCAGTGGCTGTAATCGAAGCGGGGTCTTTTTCCCCCGGGCTTTATACTTTTGGTAGGACAATTCTCCACACAGACATTGCAATTGATACAATTTTCATCCAGGATATTGGGCCTTACCCAGACTAAAGGGGCGACAAGTTTCACCATGAATTCCGGGATCATCTTAAAAAAACGATTGGAAGGAAGGACGAATTTAGGCAGAAGCAGTGTATTTAAGTTTTCTCCCTTGATCTCGATCTGTTCGAATGATTTTGCCCCCAGATTTCTCTTCTGAGCAACCGCGGTGGTATCGATCTCCCCATCCTTAAATCCCATGATCTTCGCAGCTACCATGTCCAGAGCCACCGCATCGGTACCGGCGAGCAGTAGACCTGCATATCTGGGGTCGCCGGCGGAGGGTCCGTCCCCGTCCATACAGACTATGGCATCCACCAGAGTCAGATGCGGTTGGGTCAAAGAGAAGATGTCCACCACCACCCGGGCGAAATCCTTCGGCTTGGGTGCCTCCTTGTGATATTCCCCTTTTCTGAAACCGGGAATCGAGCCAAACATGTTCTTGACCGCGCAGGTCATCAGAGTTAAAGTATGCGTTTTGAGTTTAGCTAAGCTGATGACCACATCCGCATCGAGTACCGGTTTGGCGATGTAATAGGTTTTCCCGTCGGGAGCAGTTTTGGGATACACCCCCTCGCTTTCGAATGCCAGAAGCTTGGCGCCGGTATGGCCAGCTACCTCTGCCAGTTTGGTGTTCTCCCAGACTCTTCTCACCCCCCGGTCCACCCCACCGGGGCTATCACCCAGCAGGGGAACGGCACCCAGTTTCTGCACCTCCTCCACCACCGCCTGAACTACGGCCGGATGAGTAGTGATGGCACGGGTGGGGTCTTTGGCGGAAAGCAGGTTAGGCTTGATCAAAACCTTTTGATCTTTCCGGACAAAACGGGCCAATCCGCCCAGATGATCAAAAGAGATTCTGACCGCCGGGCGGACGTTATCCAAAGTGTAGTCGTCACACCTTACAATGGAAACGGGGCTATTCATTTTCGGAAGGTTTGGGGGAGAGAATATCGCTTGAATCCGGTTCGACCGGAGGCGTTGCGGTAACGCTTATCTTTATGCTCTTTATCCTTTGACCCTGTAATTTCTCGACCACCAGCTTAAGACCGGTTTCGCCGGATCGGTATTCAATCACCCGTCCCTGTTCCGGTACCCCCCCTACCAGGTCATAGATGAACCCCCCCACGGTTTCGAATCCCTTCTCCTCGATATCGGTTCCCATGGTTTCATTCAAATCCTTGATGCTCACCTTTCCATCCACCCGATAGGTTCTATCATCCAGCAGTTGGATGGGGGGGAGCTCCCTGTCGTATTCGTCCTGTATCTCTCCCACGATCTCCTCCAAGATATCCTCCATGGTGACCAGGCCGGCGGTGCCGCCGTATTCATCCACCACTATGGCGACGTGATTTTTGTCTCTTTTGAACTCCATGAGAAGCTCATCCACTTTTTTGCTCTCCGGAACGAAATAGGCTTTCCGCGCCAGCTGGGAGAGCCTGGAAGTTCTCTCCGGATCATTGGCATGGATGTAGAGGTCTTTGACGTGAACGATTCCGGTGATGTGGTCGATGTTCTCCTTGAATATGGGGATACGGGAATGCCCGTATCTTTTAACCAATTCTCTGAACTCCTCTAAGCTGGAGTTTTCTTCGGCACAGATCATGTCGGGACGAGGGAGCATGATCTCCTTAACCTGGGTCTCACCCATCTCCACCACCCCGTGGATCATCCTTTTCTCCTCCTCCTCCAGATCGGATTCCGAATTCCGGGCAAAGGATTCGAACTCTTCTTCGGACCTCTCACCCGGAAGTTCCTCGCCTCTGTTTTCCTCCTGGGGGGTGTAGTGAAAAAGACGAATCAAAAATCGCAATATGGGATGGGCTATTTTCTGAATTAAGTTCATCTCGGCATCTTCTGATCTTACCCCTTCACGTTCCCTATCAATAAAAGAACGGATGGGAAAGAAGAAGGGATTTTTTTAATTAGAGGTCTTTTTTACCTCTGCCATTAAGATTATTTCGTTATTTTCAAATAGAGCTTCTCTTTTTTCCTCATAATAGTTGCTTGATTTTTACTCTTATGATCATATCCCAAAAGATGAAGTAGGCCGTGAGTCACCAACAACCGTACCTCCTCCTCGAATTTGACCCCGTACTCCTCCGACTGTCTTTGAGCCTGATCCAAACTGACATAGATGTCGCCCAGATTGGGATATTCCACCGATTCTGCGTTTCCCTCCTTCATCCCAAAAGATAGGACGTCGGTGGTCTGGTTTCTTCCGGTAAACTTACGGTTCAAGTCCCTCATAAACTTGTCGTCTACAAATATGAAATCAACGGAGGTGTCTTGATCCTCGGAAATTAGTATATTTTCCACCAGAATCTTAAGCGATCTGATTTTGATCTTAAGTTGAGGGTGAATGTTTTTAACATTTATTGGCATGGTTTCCGTTAATCTTGCTAATAAGATCATACTATCACAAGGTTTTCTCCACCGTCTCCGGATATTCCACCCGGGGATGAAACATGCTGATCATAACCGGCAGGAATGCCTGCTCAATGGCAGAAAGCTCGCTGAAGGTCAGGTTGGATTCGGCCAGCTCTCCGCTCTCCAGCTTGGAGTCGATGATCTTCTTTATCAGGTTCTTCAACCGGGAAGGTTTGGGGTCCTCCAGGGTACGGGATGCCGCCTCCACCGCATCCGCCAGCATCACTATGGCGATCTCCTTGGTGTGAGGTTTGGGTCCCGGGTAACGGTATTCGTCCCTTAGATTCTGCCCAACTCCCCGCTCCAATGCCTTGTTGTAGAAATAGCTCATCAAGGTGGTGCCGTGGTGCTGGCCTATGAAATCGATCACCGCCTGAGGAAGGTTGGCCTTTTTGGCCATCTCGATCCCCTCCTTGACGTGTGATTCCAAGATCAAAGCGCTCATGGAGGGGGTGAGCTTTTCGTGTTTGTTTTTTGCCCCCATCTGGCTTTCCACAAAATATTCCGGTTTTTCCACCTTGCCGATGTCATGATAGTACGCCCCCACGCGCGCCAGCAGGCTTTTGGCTCCGATGGCTTTGGCTCCCGACTCGGCTAAATTCCCCACGATGATGCTGTGATGATAAGTCCCCGGTGCCTCCAGGGAGAGGCGCTTGAGCAGGGGACGGTTCAGGTCGGAAAGCTCCAGAAGGGTGATGTCGGTGGTTACGTCAAAGAAGGACTCGAAAATGGGCAAAAGCCCCATGGTCAAAATGGTGGAGATGAAACCGTTGAATAAACCGTAACCGCACAGAGAGAGGATCGAGGTGGAAGGAGAGAGCTTCAGCGACTCGGAAAAATAGATGAATACCACATAGGCGAAAGAGATATACAGCATGGGACGGTAGAAACGGTAACGTTGGGTAACGTCCTTAACGCTGAAACAGGCCAGACTACCGGCCAAAATGGTGATGAAAGCCAGCTTGAAGTCAAAGAAGTTCACCACCCCCAACAGAATTCCCAGGGAGATGGTGAAGGCCAATCCCACCTCCAGATCCAGAAGGATGGTCAAAAGAATGGAGGCGATGGTGACCGGGATGAGATATTCAGAGAGATGCCAGCGGAATATGATCAGATAGGTCAAGATCATCTGCAAAGCCAGGGTGCAGGCAATCATCAACAGCTGGCTATTGTTGAAGAAGATATGGGGGCGCAAGAGATAGAGAAACATGGCCAATCCCAAAATCACCATTCCCACAAAAAAGATTCTTCCCAAAAGGGGAAGGATAAAATGCCAGGGATCAGAGGTAAATCCGGTCTTGAGCCGGAACGCCAAAAGGGAGGATAGTTTCTCCAAATCCTTTTCGGTGACCTTCTGGTCTTTGGACAGAATCACCTCCCCTTTTAATACCATGCCCTTGTGCTGGGTGATAGAATCCAAAGCTTTCTGTTTTTGAACCTCCATCGCATCTTTATCCGGGGTCAAATCGGGGACTAAAAACCGGCTCCCGATCTCATACATGGCTTTGACCATAAGCTGGTTGTCTTCGAACTTAACTAAAGCCAAAGATAAAAGTCTTTCCTTGGCTTTGGGAATGTCCAGAAGCTCATCGGCGGGGATGGGGGTCTCCTTATTCTGAGCCAGGATAACTGCTTTCCGGTTATCGCCAAACGGCAGCTCATCTGTTTTTTCCACTATCCCGTTTCGGTAAAACTCCCTGAGTATGGACAGAAGATTGGAGCTGAAGGCGGGCAGATCCTGATCGTAACTCAAAAACAATACCCCTTCCTCCTCCAGCTGGGGAAGTGCCAAACGCAGGTTTTTGATTCGGGTTTCGGGCAGGGAATGAGCTTGGTTTATACTCTCCACCCGGGAGAAGAAGTTTTTTAGCTCGGCAGCCACAGACTCCTCTTTGGCCGAGTTGAACTGCAATATCACCGGTAAATTGGACAGCACCATCTTTCTGTCCGTTTCCAGTTCCGCTTTGTTTTTCAAAACCGGGAAGGTAAAAGAAGCTATTACGTCCTCCTTGGCGATACTTCCCTCCGGAGGGAGATTAAACGATTGATAGATGGATGAAAAAGGGAACAAGAAGACGATGACAGCGATGATAGCCAGAGCCAAGATCAGACGGAAACCATAGATTCTGGTCTTGCGTTCCAGGTCGTTTTTATCCGAATTCCCGGATCTGAAGAAAACAGGTTTATTTGCAGAACTCATAAAATTTCACCAAATTTTACTTAAGATTTCAAAAGCACCGACTCAATTAGGCAGCTCTTTGGGGGAGGGGTCCTGGGGTGACCGGGGGTGGTAAGTAGCAGAGGGCTTCGGTTGTTTTTCGTACCTCTCATAAGCCTTGATGATCTCCCGCACCAGCCGGTGCCGGACCACGTCCTTTTCCGTAAGATAGATGAATTCTATCCCCTTAACCCCCTCCAGTATCTTTTGGATCTGCACTAAGCCGGAGGCTATCTTGTCGTCCAAATCTCTCTGGGTAATGTCACCGGTGATTACCGCCCGGGAGCCTTCTCCCAGTCGGGTCAAGAACATCTTCATCTGCGCCACCGTGGTATTTTGAGCCTCGTCCAAGATGACAAAGGAATTGTTCAAGGTTCTGCCCCGCATGAAAGCCAGAGGGACGATCTCGATCACCCCCATCTCCATCAGCTTGCGAATCTTCTCCGCAGGCATCATGTCTTGCAGGGCATCATACACCGGTCTTAAATATGGGTCCACCTTGGCTCGGATATCCCCCGGTAGAAATCCCAAACTCTCTCCCGCTTCCACCGCCGGGCGCACCAAAACCACTCTCCCGACGGTTTTTTGCTTCAAGGTGGATACTGCCTTGGCCACTGCCAGATAAGTCTTTCCGGTACCAGCCGGACCTATGACAAAAACCATGTCATAGGATTCCATTACTTTCACATAACTTTTTTGACCTACGGTGCGTGGTTTTATGCTTTCCCGGGTGAATATGGAAGTGACCACAGCGTCTGTTTGAAGGTCATTGGAAGGTCCCACCCCGTTTTGCTTTACCATGCCAATGGCATAAAGAACGTATCTTTCCGAGAGTTGATCGGTTTTGTTAAGACAGTTGATCAGATCGAAGAACAAGGCTTCCAGATTTTTTACCTCCTGCTCTTCCCCCTGCAATATGATGGTATCACCGCGGGCGACGATCTTGGCGTCGAATTCGCTTTCGATTAAACGCAAGAACGACCCACCCTGCCCAAAAAGCAGCCTCTGGTCCACGTCCGATATGTCGATTCTTTTTTGTTTCGTCATAATTTTGCCGGTTATCCCGGTCGGAAGAATCCGACCACAGCAAATTCAGAATTAAAAGTTAAAAATTGCAATTTAAAGTTCAAAATTACTCACCAAAGGTGTCCTTTTTGAATTTTTAATTGTAATTTTTCATTTTGCATTTTTTATTACTTAAACTATTCCTTGTCTTTCACTATCTTTATCTTCAATTCCTTGAGTTGTCTCTCATCCACCTCCGACGGAGCGCCGTCCATCAGGGATTGGGCCTGGGTGGTCTTGGGAAAGGCGATCACGTCCCGGATCGAATCGGAGCCGGTCATCAATGCTACTATTCTATCCAGTCCCGGAGCGATACCACCGTGAGGCGGAGCGCCGTATTCCAAAGCCCTCAGAAGAAAACCGAACATCCTCTCTGCCCGGTCATTGTCGATCCCCAGGGCATTCAAAACCCTCTGCTGAAGCTCTCGTTTATGATTACGGATTCCGCCCGAAGCGATCTCCGTACCGTTTAAGACCAGATCGTATTGACGCGCCCTTATGCTGGTCCAGGGATGATCCGGATGGTCCACGGGAATCGTGGTGGTAAATCCCTCCTCCAATTTCCCCAAATCCTCCTCGTAGGGCATGGTGACGATGTTGTGCATGGCGTCAAAGCGCTTTTCCTCCGGGTTGTATTCAAAAAGCGGGAATTCATATACCCACAGGAAATTCCATTTGGTTTTGTCGATTAAGTCATATTTATGAGCTAAATGCAGTCTCAATTTTCCCAAAGCGGACAATACGATTTTGGGCTGATCGGCTATGATCAGACCGATATCCCCCTCTTCCAAATTCAGGTCTTTGGCTATGGAGTCTTGTTCCTCCGGTGTTATGAATTTGCCAAAGGAGGACTTGAAGCCTTCACCGGTCCGGGCAATCGTAAGCAGCCCTTTGGCTCCGTATTCTTTAACTACTCCCTCTAAGTTCTCAATATCTTTGCGGGAAAGCCTGGCTCCATCCTTGAAATTGATCCCGCTGATCATCCCGTTGTTCTCGACGGTCTGCGAGAATACCTTGAACTGTGACCCCTTCACCGAGTCGGTCAGCTCTTTTATCTGGATATCGAAGCGGGTATCGGGTTTGTCACTCCCGTATTTCTCCATCACCTCATGGAATTTGAATCGGGGGAAAGGGGTTTCTACTTCAATATTAAGGACCTTCTGGAAAACATATTTCATCATCCCCTCGATCACGGAGAAGACGTCGTCTTCTGTAA
>JBDROD010000021.1:0-5969 GCA_043810415.1 Candidatus Zixiibacteriota bacterium
CGTGGCTTTCGATCTCCCCACCCAAATTGGTTATGATTCCGATCATCCCTTAGCCAAGGGAGAGGTAGGCAAAACCGGCGTGGCTATCGATACCCTGGAGGATATGGAGATTCTGTTCAAGAAAATCCCGCTGGACAAAGTCTCCGTCTCCATGACCATCAACTCCACCGCTTCGGTGCTTTTGGCCATGTATGTGGTTTTGTCTCGGAAGAACAAAATCCCCTTAAATTGCCTTTCCGGCACCATTCAAAACGACATCTTAAAGGAATACATCGCCCGGGGGACTTACATATTCCCTCCCAAACCCTCCATGCGCCTGATCACCGATACCTTCAAATATTGCAAGGAGAACCTCCCCAAATGGAATCCGATCAGCATCAGCGGTTATCACATCCGGGAAGCCGGCTCCACCGCAGTGCAGGAGATCGCCTTCACCCTCTCCAACGGAATCGCTTATGTGAAAGCTGCATTGGATGCGGGTCTGGATATCGACGAATTCGGCGGTCGACTCTCCTTCTTCTTAAATTCCCATAATCATTTCTTCGAAGAGATCGCCAAGTTCCGGGCAGCACGGAGATTGTGGGCAAAAATAATCAAGGAGAAATTTGGCGCCAAGAATCCGGAATCTGCCAAATTCCGCTTCCATACCCAAACCGCCGGCTGCACATTGACCGCCCAACAGCCGGAGAACAACGTCGTCCGGGTCACCTTGCAGGCGTTGGCAGCAGTTTTGGGAGGGACACAATCACTGCACACCAATTCCAGAGACGAAGCGTTGAGTTTACCCTCGCAGGAGTCGGCAGAGATAGCCTTGCGCACTCAGCAGATCATCGCTTACGAAAGCGGCGTTCCGGACACGGTCGATCCCTTGGGCGGCTCTTATTATATAGAAAGCTTAACCAGCGAGATAGAACAGAGGGCAAAGAAATACATCGATTACATAGAGGAGAAAGAGGGTGCCTTGTGGGCGGTGGAGTCGGGTTACTACCAGAGGGAGATTCAGAAGAGCGCATATGAATATCAGAAGGCAATTGAGAAAAAAGAGAGGATAATCGTTGGGGTGAACCGGTTCGAGACAGACCGGGAGAAGATCAAAAATGGCTTCAAGGTCAGCCCCAAGGTTACAAAGGAGCAAATAGAGCGATTGAAAAAGGTGCGCAAGCAAAGGGAAGATTCGAAAACAAGGAAAAGTCTGGAAAATCTGCAAAAAACTGCTTTGAAAGATGAAAATTTGATGTATCCTATCATAGAGTGCGTCGAAAGTTATGCCTCCTTAGGTGAGATCTGTGACGCATTAAGATCGGTCTGGGGAGAATATCGGGAGAATGTGCTGGTGTGAAAAACCGTCTGATGACCGCCGCTAAACCCTGATTTGTAGCGGTCGGATTCATCCGACCAAATAGTGGTCAGCGGATGAAACGGATTCCCTCTTCCCTTTGGGGAGATGGGTATGCATGCTTCGCAGGGTAAGGGGAAATAGTTAAAACTACAAATTAGAAAGACTATGCAATTAAACAAAATCGATCATATCGGCATTGCGGTGAAGGACCTGAAAGCTGTCTCCGAATTTTACCTGAGCGTTTTCGGCTGTAAGATCTCCGAAGAGATGGATGTTCCGGACAGGAAATTAAAGATAGCTTTTACAGACGTTTCCGGGGTGAAGCTGGAATTCCTTATGGGGACGGACAAGGAGAGCGTCATATCCAGGTTCATCGAGAAAAAAGGCGAGGGAATACACCATATCTGCCTGGAAGTGGATGACGTGGAGAAGGCAGTATCGGAGCTTGAAGAAAAAGGCGTGGAATTGGTGGACCAACCCCGAATGGGATCAGAGGGGAAGAAGATCGTTTTCCTTCAACCCAAAAGTATGTTTGGAGTTCTAATTGAGCTGAAAGAGAAATAAAAACCTCTCCTTCTTTCCTCCTCTCCTTACTAAGGAGAGGGGGATACAGGGGGTGAGGTGAAATAATTTTGAATTTTTCTTTTTGCATTTTTAATTTAAGCGCGGAGCACGATCATGGGTATTTTCGAGTTGATGGAAGAACACGGGCATGAGGAGGTTTTGTTCTGCTATAACCGGCCCACCAAGCTTAAGGCGATAATCGCCATTCACAACACCACCCTGGGGAGTGCGGTGGGGGGGTGCAGATTGTGGAGATACCCCTCTGAGGAAGATGCGCTGGTGGATGCGCTGAAACTGTCCCGCATCATGACCTACCAATCCGCCGTGGCAGATTCCGACACCGGCGGTGGAAAGGCGGTCCTGTGGAAGGATTTCGAGGAGGAGACGGATGAAGCTTACTTCCGCGCCTTAGGCAGATTCGTAGAGGGATTGCGGGGGAGGTTTTTCATCTATCCCGATTTGGGAACCGACACTCAGGAGATGAAATATATCAAAAGAGAGACTGCCTACGTCCTCCCGTACGAATCCGCTTTCGGCATTAAGGCCGAGAGCGCGGATTTGACCGCCCAAAGCGTCTATTGGGGCATGAAGGCATGCGTAAAGGATATCTACGGGGTCTCCTCGCTCGACGGTTTGACCGTGGCTATCCAGGGCGTGGGCAGCGTGGGAAAAAGGCTGGCGGAATGCTTAAAGCAGGAGAAGGTCAATCTGGTGATAACCGATTTGAATTACGACTCCATAAAAGGTCTGCAGGATAAGTACCGGGATACCCTGGTGACCAGCCCGGATGCTATTCTCTCGACAACCTGCGACATACTCTCCCCCTGTGCCTTAGGCCCGGTGATCACCCAGAAGAACGTCTCCCAGCTGAAATGCAAGATCATCGCGGGAGCCGCTTACAATATCGTGGAGGACGTCGGGTTGTGCCGGCAGCTTTACCAAAAGGGAATATTATACGCCCCCGATTTCGTGGTCAACTCCGGAGAGCTTTTCTTGACCGAAGACCAGCTCAAAGCCCTCTCCAAGCAGGAAGCGCTGGACTCGGTAAAAAATATCTATACTATTATGGCCAAGGTGATCGCCGTCTCCAAAAGGGAAAACATCTCCCCCTACGAGGCGGCTTGCCGGATGGCGGAGGAAAGGATCAGCCGGGTGGGGGCGGTGAAAAGCATACTCACCCATAGTCATTTTGAAGGAAGGATAAAACGATAAAGGGATTAAAAACCCGTTCAATAAATACAATTGAGGTTTTTGGAGTGCAAAAGCTTGTTGGAGCGAAGCGTAAATCCCGCTTAGCGGGACTTTTGCGGTTTTTAATAGTTTACAGGTTAACCATCCAGAGAAGGCGGTAGATAATTCTTTTTGTCTAGTATACTGAGAATATGCTAATCCTATATAAGACTTCGGAAAGCTGACTGACATTGTTGGGAGAATGGAAAGAAAACAATGGAACATAAAGATTTTGAAATAGCTGAAGAATTAAAAGCAAGGTTATCCGATGTGGTTCGCTTGGTTGATTTCAGGGTATTTGGCTCACGAGCACGAGGGGACATGGATGAATATTCAGACATGGACATATTCATCGAAGTAGAGTCTCTGGATAGGGAAACCAAAAGCAGGATTTCCGATATCGTCTGGGAAGTCGGTTTTAAGCATTTTGTGGTCATCTCACCCCTGATTTTTACCCGGCATGAGATTGAAAAATCTCCGTTGAAAGCGTCACCAATAGTGAGAAACATCGCAAAGGAAGGGATAAAGATATGACCGACAAGGAGACTCTCTTTCTCTATCGGTTGAAACAAGCAGAAGAGACTCTTTCCGATGCCAAGAGAATGCTCGAGGACAAACTCAGCCCGCGATCTATAATAAACCGAGCATACTACTCCATGTTCTATGGTGTCTTGGCGCTTTTTCTGAAACATGATACAAAGATAATGACCAGCAAACATTCTGGAGTCATCGGCATATTTGATGCCGAATTTGTTCATACGGGTAAAGTCGACCGGCGGTATTCAAAGATGCTCCACCAAATCTTTGAAGCTAGACAGGAGGGGGATTATAAGGAACTGGTTGAATTCTCTTGTATGGAAGCAGAGGAGTTTGTGAAACTTGCGGAAGAATTTCTTGAAGGTATCAAAATTATTTAACAATCAAAAGTCCTGAAGTAAAGCCGGTCGATAGGTGTTGACAATTCTCTTCGTCAAACAGTCCTCTGAACAAACTAGACGTATTAAATCATAAGATGGACATGAACAAAAGCAGTAAATTCAGAATCCTGGCAATCAATCCCGGCTCCACCTCCACCAAGATCTCGGTGTTTGAGGATGAGAATGAAACTTTCTCCCGCAGCATCAATCACAGCAAGCTGGAGCTGGAGCCTTTCGCCCGGGTGTGGGATCAATACGAGTTCCGCAAGAAGCTGATCAAGGAATGTCTGGAGGATGCCAAAATGAAGCCGGAGACCCTCACCGCGGTGGTGGGAAGGGGAGGGCTTTTCCGTCCGGTGGTGAGCGGCACCTACCGGGTGAACGAGCTGATGATCGAGGACGGACGAAACGCCTACGGAGGCGAGCATCCCTCCAACCTGGGTGCGGTACTGGCTTTTGGCATCGGCTGGGACTATCACATCCCCTCCTTCATAGTGGACCCCCCATCGGTGGACGAGCTGGAGCCTATCTCCCGTTATACCGGTCTGCCGGAGTTTCCCAAAAAGAGTCTGTTCCATGCGCTAAACATCAAAGCCACCGCCCGTCTGGCTGCTTCCGATCTGAAGAAGAAACTGGATCAGATCAACTTGGTGGTGGCGCATCTGGGTGGAGGAATTACCGTGGCTGCCATGCGCAAGGGCAAAGTGATCGATTCCAATAACGGACTGGACGGGGGACCTTTCACCCCGGAAAGAGCCGGCAGTCTTCCCATGTTTGCGTTCGCCGAATGGTGTGTCTCCGGTAAAGTGACGTTAACCCAGATAAAGAAAAGAATGGTGGGTGGGGGAGGTTTGGTGGCTTATCTCAATACCAATGACTGCAGGCAGGTGCAGAAGATGATCGAGGAGGGAAACCAGGAGGCCAAAATAGTTTACGAGGCTATGATCTATCAGATCGCCTGTGAGATCGGCAGCCGGGCAGTGGCATTGAAAGGGAAGGTGGATGCCATCGTTCTCACCGGCGGGATGAGTTATTCCGACTACGTGGTAGGAAGATTAAAGGAATGGGTGGGCTTCCTTGCCAGGATTTTAATCTACCCGGGCCAGGACGAGATGAAAGCTTTGGCTTTGGGAGCACTGAGGGTGTTGAGAGGAGAGGAGGAGGCCAAAACTTACCCGGAGATAGCGGGAGGGGAATAATATCCTGATGTTTCGGCAATAGGAATTAACAAAGAATAAAAAACCTCTCCACATGTGAGGAGAAGGGAAAAAGGGTGTAAGGCAAAAAAGATATAATGGAAAACACAAATCACTACCCGGCCATAATCGAAGCGCTGCTCTTCGCCTCGGACAAACCGCTGTCCCGGGAGCGGATTCAAACAGTCATCAAGGATATCACTACCGAGCAGATCGATGAAGCCATAAATTCGCTCAACGAAAGATATCAAAATGGGGGACACAGCTTCGCCATCAAAAGAATCGCCCGGGGCTACCAGATGTACTCCCTGCCCGATTTCGCCCCGTGGATAAAGGCTTTATTCACCCACGCCCGCAGGGAAAGACTGTCCTTCCCCGCATTGGAGGTTCTCTCCATCATTGCCTACAAACAGCCCATTGTAAAATCGGAGATCAACCGTTTCCGGGGGGTGAACAGTGAAGGCCCCCTTTTCACCCTTCTGGATCGCAAGCTCATCACCATCGTGGGGAGAAAGCCCGCACCGGGTAGACCCCTTCTGTACGGCACCACTCCGGAGTTTCTGGCCCATTTCGGCTTGAACGACTTAGACGATCTTCCCAAGATAGAGGAACTGGAAGCGATGCTCAAAAGGAAGGAAGATTCCAATTTCTCTTTGGAGCTTGCGGAAAACGAAGAAAAATTCGAGAAGATCGGAGCAGAGATTTTCCCCATAAACCGATCGG
>JBDROD010000022.1:0-3367 GCA_043810415.1 Candidatus Zixiibacteriota bacterium
ATACCTCTCGAAGGTGTAACATCACATCTTTTTCAAGGCAAAGACCAACAGTTTATCTTTATGAGCTTTGATAGGGACGTGCAAGTACCGGAGCATTCGCACGAGGGACAGTGGGCAGTGGTTTTGGACGGTGAAATCGAATTAACCATCGACGGCAAGAAATCTACTTTCAAACGAGGAGATACGTATTTCATTCCCAAAGGCGTAAAGCACGGCGCGAGAATAAAGAAGGGTTACAAGGATTTGACGTTGTTCGATCAGAAGGATAGATACAAGGCAAAATAGAACCTTCCATAATCTCGCAATTTAAGTCTGGCGATCGTAACAGGAGGATTTTAAAATGAATCGCTTTATTATCATTTTAATAGCAGCAGTCATCCTTCTAATTTCGAGTTGCGGACCCAAGGTGATGCTCCCCCCCACAATCGATTTAACCAAATACCAAAGTGTAGGTGTAGCTGGCTTTTCCTGTAATGCAGAAGGGAACATGGATGAGTACGCTACCCACAGGTTCATTGATTTGATCAGATGGTATCAGAAGAAAGCTCGAATAATCGAGCTGGACTTAGACCAAGATACTCTGGATTCGTTGAATCAAGAAGGATTCGATACCGAAATGATCCGGAGAATCGGTAGCAAATACAAGATAGATGCTCTTTTTACCGGGCACCTGCAGGTTGAAGAAGTGAAGCCGCTATTTAAAACCTATCCGGGTGGTCCCAGACCCGTTAGTGGGACAAGCAATTTAGTGGGTAGAAGGATTGCGGCGACGGTAAAAGCTTCATTAGCTACAAGGCTTTGGGATATTCAATCGGGTGGGACTATATGGATGACATCAAAAACATATGAAGATATGGTGGATCAAGCAACCTATCAAGCTGACGGTAAGATTATCTTCGACGCACGAATTCCCAGATACGCATTTTGGGATTTGGTGAATCCATTGGTCAAGTTCGTCGCAATTGATCTCAAACCAAGGGAAGAGAAAAAAAAGGAATCGAATGAGTAGCGATAGAAAAGAATGTCCCAATTGTGCAGTGGAAGTGGAAGGAGGAAAAGAAAACTGTCCGATTTGTGGTTACGAATTCTCGCAGGTCAAAAGCCGTCACCACCTTTTCACCTGGGTGGCGGTGATTTTGATCGTTCTTTTTATTATCCCCTTATTGATATTTGTGTTTCGAGTCTTTAGATAAAGTCGTAAAGAGCCTTACTTCACTTCTACCGTAGAGCCGTTCCTTTTCGAATTCCTCCCGTAACCGATAACCTCTCACGATCTACGATACCTAACCACAACCTCAACCCTTTTTCCTGATGGTTATTCAACATACAGACTACTTCACTCTGGTTTTCTCCAGCTCCTTCATCCCCTTTTGAGAAACAGGTTCATTGGGATTCAGTCTCAATGCCTCCTCCCATTCTGTTTGGGCACCGGCTTTATCTTTTTGCATAAATAAAATCATTCCCAAAAGGCCATGCAAAGTGGCAGTGCCTTTGTTCTTATCCAGATAATCTTGCAGGATCTTCTTTGCCTCCTTAAGTCGATTGCCTTTGATCAAAGGTTTGGCCAGGTCGAGCACTAGAATGGAATCCGATGGTTGAGCCAATTGTGCATCGCCCAGAGATGAAATGGCTTTCTCCAATTCTCCTTTTATTAAATAAATTCTGGCCAGATGAGACCGGATGATTCTGCTTTTAGGTTCTACCTTAATCGCTCTTTGTAGATAATACATGGATTCATCCCATCTCTTCTGACCGGAGAGGATCACCGCCAGGTAGGAATAATTTCCAATCTCTTCTGGCTCTCTTTCAATCCCCTCTTTAAGTAATTCTACAGCTCTTTCCGGAAAGCCGGCTTGAACCACCACTCTTCCCGCTCTCCAGATACCTCCACCCCGGACATATAAAAGATGTGGATCGTGCAGGGTGGACATAACATACCTATCCAGGCTCATCTGAGTATTTGCGTTCAATCCAATCCAGGGGATTAGGTGAAAAAAGCTGACGGCGATAAGGATCAATCCATAGTTTTTGAATCCGGTCCAGCGGCTTCCCCATTTCAGGAACAAAAGCATCCCCATAAGGGAGACGAAAATCCCGGGGAGTGATCTTAAGTCCCAGTCCGCAATTCCCAGGTGGGCATTGTACACGAAAATGAGAAACAAACCTGCTAAGGCGGAGATTAAAAGAAAATTTAAAAAGGGATCCCGGAAGGATCTGGATTTTACCATGTAGAAAAGAAAGAACAGAAATAGAAGAATCCCCACCGGCGAGACTAAAAGAAGCTGATTGATCATCTCCCCGATATGAGCCGGGCTGAACAGGGTGAATTTGTTACCGATCGAAGAGTACAAGGGTATGAATTGCCCGAACCTATTTCCTGCACCCTCCATCAGAAAAACTTTCCAGACGGTAGCGAACGTGATAGCCAAACACCCCAGTATGGATATGACGGAGAAAAGGTCAAAGTATCCCTTTCCCTTTTTTCCCCATTTCCAATACATCAAGTAAAAAAGCGAGGGTATTAGAATTATAGCGGAAACGTGAACGCCGATGCTGAAACAGAGGACTAAGAAAACGAAGATGATGTTGATCTTGTCTCTGAGATAAAGGAGCGAAAGCAGAACAAAAAGAGCCAAGCCCACCAAAAGTATGGTATAGCTTTCCACATAACCGAAAAACAGCTCAATTGAACCCAAGGTTAAAAGAGAGGAGAAGATCAGAATTTTAGTGAAAGCGGTCTCACCCAATAAATCGGACAGTTGAAGAATCAGGAAAACGAATATCCCTCCGCACAGTACGCTTAAACTGGTATAAGAAAAAGAGGGATCTATGCCGGGATGGAAATGGTTCAAAAAAAGGTAGAACTGATGATGAATGATTCCATCAAAAGGCTCGGTGAAGGTGAGTCTCCCGGAACCGACCTCGGATATTTTAAGATAACCATCCCCCAGAAGGAAAAGCTTGGTTTTGAGAAGCCAGAATACGGGTAGGAAAAGAATACCAGATAAAAGAAAAAGTTGACGTTTTCCGATTCGTGAGGGAATTTTCCACACGAAACCCAGAAGCGAATCAAAAAGCTTAGAATAGCCAATATCTATCCTGTTTTCCTCATCTCTATCTTGTTTTCTTTTATTCTCCTTTTTTCACTTTTTCTTTCTTTTTTTGATAAAACTTTTATCATATTAGCTGCTCTTTCCTCTTTGACTTATTTGATCATCAACTACTCGTTATTCCGGTTTTTCCGGCAGGAAGAAGGGACTTGGTATTTTTTGAAAACGATCCCCTTAAGCTGGGCTGATCATCTGACCTCCGGTTTGGGAGTCCTGACAAGCGGTATAGACCATTTAGGTCAATCAGCTGCCAAAAC
>JBDROD010000023.1:0-6334 GCA_043810415.1 Candidatus Zixiibacteriota bacterium
ATAAATTCAGTTTTGGTTCACCTAAAGGTGAACACTCCGGGATCAATTAATATGCCCACTTTACGGGATTTAAGAAGAAGGATTAAAAGCGTCCAGGGTACCCAGCAGATCACCAAAGCCATGGAGATGGTAGCGGCAGCCAAGCTTAGGAAAGCTCAGACTAAGCTGGAATCGTCCCGACCCTATGCTACCAAAATGCAGTCTATGCTGGACAATCTTAGCAGCAGGACCATCTCTCTTTCTCATCCGCTGTTCGAAAAAAGGGAGGTGAAAAAGCTTTGCTTGGTGGTGATCACCTCCGACCGCGGTTTATGCGGGTCCTATAACCATAACGTTATACATCAGGCAGAGCAATTCTTGAAAAGTTATGACCCAGGTAGAGTTTTCCTGGTGATAATAGGAAAAAAGGCATACACCTATTTTGCGAAAAGACGCTGGGTGATAAAGCAGAAATATCTGAACCTGGGTGGAAATCTGAATTTTGCGCAGGTTAAGAATATCTCCGGGGATCTGACCAATCTTTTCCTCTCCGCAGAAGCAGACGAGGTTCATTTCGTATATACCAGGTTTTTTTCCGCTGTCACCCACCGGGTTACTATCGAGAAATTTCTCAACATCGAAAGCCAGGTTAAGACCGAAAGCAAAGAAAGCTATGTGGACTATATTTTTGAGCCCGATCCGCAAAAGATATTCTCAGAATTGCTCCCCAACTATTGCATGACCCGGGTGCAGATGTTTTTGGCCGAATCTTTTGCCTCGGAGCACGGATCGCGCATGATCTCCATGGGAGCCGCAACCAAAAATGCAGAGGAGATGATCGAACACCTTACGCTGGTATTAAATAAACTCAGGCAAGCCTCCATCACCAAGGAGATGCTGGAGATAACCACCGGAGCAGAAGCATTGAAAGGATAAGAAAGGGTCTCAAGGAGTTAAGACTCTTGGTGATCAGCAAATATTATTTTTTGACGCAATGATCTTGGATGGCTCCTGGTGGGATATTTAGATAAAAGAAGGAAGAAATCGAAATATCAAATAAACAGTGAAAAACATGATGAAATCTCAAAAAGTGAACGCTTGAATCCTTGAACCCTCTTATCGCTTTTTAAGGGGAAGTATGAAGGGAAAGTAAGATTAATCAGACAAGGAGTAACAGTGGCAAGTGAAAACTACGGAAAGATAAAACAGGTGATTGGGGCAACGGTGGACTGTGAGTTCAACGCGGATAAACTGCCGAATATTTATAATGCCATCAAGATTCAGGACAAGGACAAGGGCATCAATCTCACATTGGAAGTCGCTCTACATCTGGGGGATAATCTGGTTAGATGCATCTCCTTAGCTTCTACCGATGGTCTGGTTCGCGGGATGCCCGCTTTGGATACCGGGGCTCCGATAAGCGTACCGGTAGGGGAAGGGACCTTGGGGAGGATTTTTAATCTTTTGGGTGATCCCATAGACGAGCTGGGCCCGGTAAAAAATATCAGCAAGACCTATTCCATCCACCGACCCGCACCCACTTTGGAAGAACAAGAGACCAAAACCTCCATGCTCGAAACCGGCATCAAGGTGATCGATCTGCTGGAACCCTATCCCAAAGGCGGAAAGGTAGGGCTCTTCGGGGGAGCGGGAGTGGGAAAGACGGTGATCGTGATGGAGATGATCAGAAACATTGCTACGGAGCATGGAGGGTATTCGGTATTTTGTGGCGTGGGGGAGAGAACCCGTGAGGGAAACGATCTCTGGCTGGACAGGAAAGAATCGGGCGTAATCTCCAAAACCGTGATGATCTTTGGTCAGATGAACGAACCACCGGGCGCGCGTTTGCGGGTGGGGCTTTCCGGTCTGGCCATGGCGGAATATTTCAGGGACGAGGAACACCAGGATATCCTTTTATTCATCGATAACATCTTTCGCTTTGTTCAAGCCGGCTCCGAAGTCTCCGCCCTTTTGGGAAGAATGCCCTCGGCAGTGGGTTACCAGCCCACCTTGGGGACCGAAATGGGTGAATTGGAGGAGAGGATCACCTCCACCAAAAGCGGCTCCATCACCTCCGTTCAGGCAATTTTCGTTCCGGCGGAT
The DNA here is from genome assembly GCA_043810415.1 of Candidatus Zixiibacteriota bacterium. GTDB lineage: Bacteria > Zixibacteria > MSB-5A5 > MSB-5A5 > SM1-73 > CAIVRH01. The sequence continues at coordinate 2,083 of JBDROD010000023.1, forward strand.
GATCTGACCGATCCCGCGCCTGCCACCACCTTTTCCCATTTGGATGCCACCACCGTCCTCTCCCGTCAAATCGTGGAACTGGGAATTTACCCGGCGGTCGATCCTTTGGCTTCCACCTCGCGGATTTTGGATCCGATGGTGCTGGGTGAAGATCACTATAACACCGCCCGGGAGGTGCAGAGGATTCTGCAAAGGTACAAAGACCTTCAGGATATCATCGCCATCCTGGGTATGGACGAGCTATCGGAGGAAGATAAAATACTAGTAGGACGGGCTCGCCGCATCCAGAAGTTTCTGTCCCAGCCCTTTTTCGTAGCCGAAGCATTCACCGGTACGCACGGCCGGTACGTGAAGCTGGAGGATACCATTAAAGGATTTAAGAAGATCGTAAGCGGGGAGATGGACGGTATTCCCGAACAGGCATTTTATATGCTTGGTGGGATTGAGGAAGTTTACGAAAGAGCAGAACAAATAAAGAAAGGCTTGGTCGCATAATAACCATCCGATGACCGCCGTTTACGAGCGAGTTGAAAAAGTCAAGTTTCAGGGCAGGATCCTGGAAAATCCGAAGGAAATCCCTATCCCCTATGAACAATAATAAATTGTCACTCATAGAGCAGGGCATTCAGCCCTGCGAACTAGGTTTTTCAGCAGCCCCTTTACAATCCGTCGCTACATTGATCAAAAAGCTTTTGCGGTGGACTGCGGACGGTCGACTGCGGACATAATTGCAGAAATACCATGTATCTATTAACCATCGTAACTCCAGAGAAAATATTTTACGAAGATGAAGTCATCTCCCTCATCGCACCCGGTTCGGAGGGTTATCTGGGAGTCCTAACCGATCATGCTCCTTTGATAACTGCGTTGGTCCCGGGTAAGCTGACCGTGAAAGACCAAAAGAACGAGGAGTTGAATTTTGCCTTAGGCGGTGGTTTCTTGGAGGTGTTAAAGAATCAGGTGACCGTCTTGGCTCATTCCATTGAATTCATAAAGGATATAGACCTCGAAAGGGCCAAAAGGGCTTTGGAGCGGGCTAAACAGAGGTTGCGATCCAAGGAGATGGAGATCGACATTCCCCGCGCTATGGCTGCCCTGCGCAGAGCGGAGAACAGAATGTATCTTTATGAAAATGCTATAGAAGAGTAATGAAGTAATCGAAACCAGGAAAATCTTATATAAAATTGTAGGGGTGGAGCTTCAGCTCCATCCTTTGTTTTTTGAATAACTATATTTATGGTCCTAACGAGCAAATGCATAGTATGGGAAAAGGAGATAAGTCTAGTTGGAAAGATTTATTGTGGTTCGTCTTCGTCGGAGGAAGGCTTTCTTAGAGCTGTCAGGGCAAAAGTAGCAGCGGGTTGTAACTAACAAGACTAAATCATCTGCTTTGCGTAAATATTCTCTTCTGAGAATAATGGTTTAACCTTTTCCTTCTGGTACTTCTGAAGATAAACCACGAATGCAGTGCCTTTAGCCGGTTGACTGCGAAACTCGATTCTTCCTCCCAGATTATTTACCAGTCTATGCACGATAGCCAGACCCAAGCCGGTACCATTCTTCTTGGCAGAAAAGAACGGGGAAAATATCTTCTCCTTCTGCTCTTCGGTCATGCCCTTTCCCTGGTCGATAATGGCAACGGGGATCCAGTCGGATTCGTCTGGCTCTTCCTCCCAGAAATAGAACTGATCCATTTGATTTAGACCTTTGTCCGAAATTTGAATCTCTCCCCCTTTTTCCTCCATAGCTTCCATGGCATTTACCAGCAGATTCAAAATGATCTGCTTGATCTGATTTTCCTCACCCAACACGTAAAGGACCTCGGAAGAGAGTGACCTGTTTATGGTAATGAATGATTTATACGATGGGTGTTTTTGGACCACCTGGATGACCTCATCCAGAAGATGAACCAGTTCCACCTTGCTCAACAACGAGGGACCAATACGGGAGTATTCTAAAAAATCGGTCAATATCTGATTCAACCTTCCGGTCTCTTTGATGATCAAGTCCAAAAGTTTCTGGTTCTCCTCCGAGAGTGAAAGCTCATCTTTTAGGACCTCTACCGAACCGGAGATGGAGGCTAAAGGATTTCGAATCTCATGTGCTATCCCCGCGGAAAGCTCCCCCACTGCGGCTAATCGGTCCGCCACCCGGATCCTCTCCTCCAGCTTGATCACCTCAGTGATATCCTGAAAGATGGCAATCACCCCCCTTATCCCGCTTCTATTGTCTCCCAAAATGGTGGTGCTGATGCCGATGGGAATTTTCCGCTTGCTTTTGCCATTGATGTACAAAAAGCCCCGGGAATCACCTTGGTTGAATTTTATCACCTCAAGGATCTTCTCTGCCATCTCCGGCATCCTTTCTTTGAATACCTCCCGGCAATCCTTTCCTTTCACTTCCGCCTCGCCATATCCCAGAATCTCCTCGGCGGAACGGTTGAAATAAACTATCCGGCCCCAGACATCGACGGTGATCAGTCCGCTTTTCATGTGTTTAAGGATTTCGCCGGTATCCGCCTTTATCTTATTTAACTCTAAGGACGCATTCCACAGCTCCTCCCCCTTGACTTTCAACCTTTGAGCCAGATACCCGCTGATAAAGGCCACCAAAAAGAAAGTACAGACATAAAGGAAAGCCTTATAGAAAGAAGCATCGCTCAACAATTGTAGGTTCTTAAACGAGAATCCAAAGCCCTCTTCCGTCAGGAGAACGACGGCATAACCCAGGCTGGACAAGCCGGCCATGACCGTGCTACCCACCACCCGGAAGATGAGACTGGCAGAAAGGATGCTTAAGATGAACAGTATCGCAAAAGGGCTTTCTATTCCGCCGGTATGGTGGATCAACATGGTTTCAATGACCACCTCTAGGAGGAAATGTGCCGTCACCAGCACCCCGAAAAGGAGAGTCTGGGTTTTATTCAAGCCCAGGGTGATCAATAGTAACAGGGCTAAAGTAACCAGTGAATAGAGGGTGAAAGGAAGGGTGAACAAATTCGGAGCGTGGAGAAATATGACTATTATTATCAATAGCAGAACGAAGATGGAAAGTCGGGATAATAAAAACCAGGGGATCCTGGAATACAATGGTTCCGCATCGCTAATTTTCGCTGGCATGGCTTGACGATATCCTCTGTTCTAATCGCTTCTTTGGTTTTATCCTAAAGTTGACCAATCTCTTCCTGATGTTGCCGCCGCATTGAAATCAAAGCTTGGTTTGTCTAAAATCGCAAGTGTATTTGTATGGTCGGTGTTAATACTTGGTCCTGACCAATCATCCTCTGGTCAATGGCACAAGCTTAATTGACAGTAGAAAGCATGAATCTGCTGGTATCATTAATACAGAGAACTGTACCAGTCAAATCAAACCCCCGGCATAAAGCAACACCACTGCAGTAAAGGCAGTGGTGTTTGCGATTCCGGATGAGAATTAGGTGTCCAGAACAATCCATTCAAGGTAAGCAATTTTAACTTATCTTACCGATAATCTCGAACATGGGCAGATACATGGAGATCATGATTCCTCCGATCACGATGCCCATGAAGACTATTATCACCGGCTCGATGATGGAGGTTAAGGCTGCCACCGCTGCATCCACCTCCTCATCATAAAAGTCTGCGATCTTGGAAAGCATCTCGTCCAATCCGCCGGTCTTTTCCCCTACCGAGATCATCTGGGTAACCATGGGAGGAAAAACCCCGCATTGTTTTAAAGGCTGGGTGATGGTCTCCCCCTCGGCGATGGAAAGGACCGATTTCTTTATGGCATCGTGTATCACCCGATTGGCTGAAGCCCGAGCCGTGATATTCAGGGCTTCCAAAATGGGGACTCCGGATGAGAGCAAAGTGCCTAAGGTTCGGGAGAACCTGGCGATCGAGCTCTTTCGGATCAAATCCCCGATGAGCGGGATTCTGAGCTTGAACCGGTCGATGTTACGCTTTCCGTCTTCGGTTCTGGAATAAAGTTTGTAGGCGACCACCGCCAGGATCAACAATATCAAGCCGGTTAAGATATTGTGTCGAAGGAAACCGCTCAAGGAGAGGATGAACTGGGTGGGAGCAGGTAATTCCGCCCCCATCCCGGCGAACATCTTGGCAAAAACCGGCACGATATAGGTTAACATGATGAAAGTGACTCCGATGGCTACGGTCATAACCACGGCGGGATAAATCATAGCGCCCTTGACCTTGCGGGTGAGGGCATCCGCTTTCTCTCGGTAAATGGCTAGCCTCAACAATATGACGTCCAA
>JBDROD010000024.1:0-12311 GCA_043810415.1 Candidatus Zixiibacteriota bacterium
GATCAAAACGGGGATTTTCTTCGACCTCACCGGACTGATAGTTATCTGGATAAGCTTAAGAATTCTCTGCCCGCTTCTGGGATTGATGTAATTACGTCCACAGTCGACAGTCCACAGCAAAAAAAGGGTCGAAGGGTCAAGAGTAAGGTTCTCGCGTAGCGGAGCCTTTAGGGCTCCGCAGAGGCTGAGGGGTGAATCGAATAGTTCATCGTAGAGGCATGAAACCTCTGCTACGCGACTGCATTTTTTGGTGAACAACGCATGAAAGCTTATTTCATGTTTTTGCGGCGGACTGCGGACTACGATCGGCGGACGATTTTGATCTTAGCCCTCCCCATAAAATCAAGCCCAAAATATTCTTTATCCGAAGAAGCGACAGCATCTTCAGGGAGCTGCTGCGAACGTTGAATTTCAAAACCCGCACCGGCCATTTAAGCTCGTCTTTGTCACAGATGGTGGAGAGTTGCAGGGATTCGGGATTCGACCAGTCAATCGTCGATTTCCCCCTTTCTATCTGCTCGTCGATCGCCTGAATGATGCTCTGCGCTTGCCCGATTCTCCTCTCGATCTCTTTGAACTTCTTATCTTTGATCAGTCTATGTTTAAATTTTATCCGGTTCAGTTTTAATGCACTTGAGTAGGTGTTCTCCACGATCTGGTCCCGGCTCATCCATTTGGTTTCGTAGTTGAGCATCTGTTTCCAGCCGGGCTGAAGTAATGCTTTCCTGTGTTCCTCCAGTGTTCGGTAGAAAAGCTTATAGCCATATTTCTCCGGGTTCTCAAAGACCAGGCTGCCCGGGTCCAAGAAGGGAGCCAAGGGGGAGATATAGGGGAAGAGTTTTTTGGTTTTGCCGAATCTCTCCAAAAGATAATCGACATAGTCGACCGTCTGCATGACGGATTCTGAATCTTGTCTTGGAATCCCGACCATGAAGAAGAGGTCGAGTTTATTACATCCCCGACCGAGGATTCTCTCGATCATCTCCTCCATTCGCTGATTATCGTAAGGACGCCCGAAAGCGTTCCTGATTTGGGGATCGTGCGTCTCCGGAGAAAATTGGATGTTTAGATGGGGAATGGAATCAGCCATAACGTCCAGATAGTCCAGCGGCGGGATGTCGAAAAACTCCAGGACGATATGATTATCCACCTTCGTTTTCTTAATCAAGCTTAAGAGTTTTTGAGCATATTCTACTCCCGGCTGGAAGATGTCTCCCAGGATAAATACCGGTCCTTTGAAATAGCGGGAGATGGAAAGAATATCCGTGACCACCAATTCCGGTTTCCGGTAAGCCGGTTTTTGCCTGCGGGAGAATGCGTTATAAGTATCCTGCGAGCCCCCGCAGGTGCCGCAATGATAGCTGCAGCCCCGGCAGGTGAAGATGGCGGTGATGGGGTATTCCTGCCAGCCGTAGAAAGGGACAAAACCGGAAAGGTCTCTGTACTTGATAACTGACCGGATGATATGGGGATAATCCAGGGTGAACGAATTTATGTCATCCGGCACCCAGCTGGTGGGATTTATCTTTATGGTTCCATTTTCTCGGTAAGTTAAATTCGGGATGTCCCCCAGACCTTTTCCGTTCTTAAGTGCGGATAACAAAGCTAAAAGCGGCACTTCGGTGGAATCGCCGCGCAGGACGAAATCCACCTGAGGATAGGTGATCAGCTCCTCGTGGAAATAGGTGGAGGAGAGCCCGCCGAAGATCACCGGGGTGTGGGGATGATATTTTTTTACTATCTTAGCTAATTCCAGACTCCCCTGGGCATGGGGAAGCCAGTGCAGGTCGATGCCGAAAGCGAACGTCCGCAGATTTTTTATCTGCTTTTCTGCATCATAATCCGGATCGGAGAGCATCCGATAAGCGACGTTGATTATCCGCACGTCAAACCCATGTCGGTTCAAATACTGGGAGATGCTGACAAAACCGAGGGGGTACATCTCGAAGATGGGGGTGGATGGGATTACGTCGCTTATCGGTCCCCACATGATGGAGCGCTTCCGAAAATCGTAGATGCTGGGGGGATGAAGGAGAATCAGGTCAGTCATAATTTGCAAAAAGTGTAGCGTCTGTCCCTGGTGTCTTTCTGAGGGAGCGTAAGCGACCGAAGAATCTAAAAACCAGACCCTTCGCTTCGCCCCTGCACCATTAGGTGCATGGCTTGGCTCAGGGTGACACCACCACGTGTCATTCTGATCCCGCTGCAGGCGGGAGAAGAATCTTAATACAATTACTTCGCTTCAAGATGCTTCTCTTCGTCCTGCATCATTCGGTTTATGGCTTTGCTACGAGATGCTTCGCTTCGCCCTGCATGACACACGGCATGAAGGTCACAGCCACTCACTACTTAGGTCTTTCCACTCTGGATTCATTGATTCAATCAGGGCAATCTTCTTTTTTCTCAACCAACCTTTTATCTGCTTTTCTCTGGCAATGGCAGAAGATACCTCATTCGTTACTTCATAATATACGAGCTTGGTTATGTTATATCTCTTGGTAAATCCATCCACTAGTTTATTTTTATGTTCAAAGACGCGACGCAACAAATTGCTCGTGACGCCGGTATGCAGGGTTTTAGACCTGTTAGTCATAATATAAACGTAATATTGTTTGTGGTAAACCATGTTTCACAGAGGATACTATGAAGTCTGATTTTCTTAGTAAAAATTAAAACCAGACCCTTAGCTGCGTCCTATACCATTCGGTGTAGGGCTACGTTTAGGGTGACACCTCTTAGCATCACTCGGAGGATATGAAACCTCCAGATGGAATATACTATACTTATGTTATGTCTGTCTTTAAGGACATTTTAGACCTACGATTTTAAAGAATCCTTCCTATCACCAACCCGATGGACAGGAGCAAACCGGTGAAAAGGTGCGTCTGGATGGTTTTGGCTTGGGCGGGAATAAGCTCAGCGAATTTATCGTAATTGGATTTCAGGATTCTGACGGCACCCCATGAAATGGGCAAAGTCAAAAAGGAGACCAATACAAAGGGGGTGACCATTTTGAAAATCACGCTGCCGGCTATGACCAAATAAGTGGCGGCGATCAAGAAATAATAACCATAAACCGCTTTCCTCTTTCCCAACCTTACCACCAGGTGTTTTTTATTGACCGCCTTGTCCGCATCGTAATCGGGAAACTGGTTGATATATAAAATCGCCGCTACCAGAAATCCTATGGGAAGCGATATCCAGAAGACCGACCAATTCAAACTATGAGCCTGAACGTAATATGCCCCGATGATAGCCAAAGTTCCCAGATCCAAACCCACCACCACCTCACCTATACCCCGATAACCTATCAGAACCGGGGTGGCGGTATAGAAAAAGCCGGTGACCAATCCGAAAATGCCCAGATACAAAACCAGATTTCCGGGGGTGATTGCATTCAAATACAGCCCGATGACCGAACCCAAACCGTAGAATAATAACGAGGCGATGAGCATCTGCCGGGGGGGTACTACCCCTTTTTGAATTACCCGACTTCCTCCGGAGAAAGGGGTGGGATTGACATTGATATCGTCGTTTCCGGTGCGGTGATCATAATAATCGTTGGCCAGGTTCGTCCCGGCATTAAACAGGGGAACCCCTGTCAGAACCAACAAAAACTTAAACCAGTCGAATCTCCCGGTCATGTTCCAGGCCAGTGCGGTACCCACCAGAACCGGAATGGCGCTGGCAGTGAAAAACGGCGCCCGCATGGCCACGATCCATTTTTTAATAAAGCTTCTCATCGAAATTTCTCCAATCCCCAAGTCGCTTCACCATCAGCTAATCGAAAATACCTGGATAAGTTTAAAATCAAAAATGCAAAATTAAAAATCACAATTCAAAATTGATAGATCAATAAGAGTGGTTGGGGGTAGTTTGAATAAAGTTCAAAATTAAAAATTATCCGAATCTGTCCACTGGACTCAAATTCGAGGATCCTGTGGACAATTCAAAATTAATAGAGTCTTAATCTCTTAGGGTGAAATTCCCCGCTGCTTATGGGTGGGGAGCTTCATTTCGAAAATGTAATTTTCAACTGGGCATTTAAGTTTTGTCAGATTCGGTTAAACCGGGCATCATTCTCTTCTTCCGTGGTAAGAGGTGAAGAGGGAAGCTCCGTAAGAGAACCCACCTTTTCCTTCTCCGGGCAATCCACGGGATAAGCGTCCTGGGGAATCACTATCCGGGGAACGATCTTCTTGATCTCCTCAATCGGTATGTGGCCGGCCCGGAGCAGGATCACCTGCTCGCCGGATACGTCTAATACCGTGGAGGGGAGGAAAATGGTGGATCTGCCACCGTCCAAGATCAGATCTATCCTTCCGTTGAAGAAATAGTGCACCCGGTTTGCTGCCACACAGCTTTTCTTCCCGGAGATGTTGGCGCTGGTGGCGGTGAGGGGGACCTTGCAGACGTCCAACAGCCGGTCGATCAGCTTGGTGGGGGAGACCCGGATGCCCAGCTTGTTCCCCTTGCCCAGCACCACGCAGAGTTTGGAAGAGGTGCACTTAAAAACCAGGGTCAAAGGTCCGGGCCAGTATTTATCCATTAACTTTTGTGCATCCCGGCTGACATGGTCGACCACCTTGCGAGCCTCATCTGAGTCCCTTAAGAATACGGAGAGGGGTTTGGACCTGTCCCTTCTTTTGATCCGGTAGATCTTTGCCACCGTCTCCTGATTATATGCGTCTGCGGCCAGGGCGTAAACGGTTTCGGTGGGGAAAGAGACGATACCTCCCCCCTTTAGAATCCGTCCCGCTTCATATAATGCGTTTCTTTCCGGATTTTCCGGATTGACCGGTAGAATCTTGGTGCTGATTAACAAATTACGTCCTTGTATTTTGTTGTTGTTAAATTCTCAGTCTGTAGTTCGAATTCAGATCTTGTTTATCGGTTTGGATATCGGTTGAGTATCGGTATTGAAATCAGTTGTGCCTTAAAACGATTAACGATCAAGAACCACTGCAAACGATACGTATCCGCAGGCGAAACCTTTTTAAATGCTACCGGTTAAGGATATTTCGTCAACATATGGCCAAATTATGGTTCCGTTTTCACCTCGACCACCCAGCTCTGCGGATATCCTAAGTTCCTGATCTTCTCCAAAAGAGACTCCGCTTCCTCTTTGGTGACACAATCCCCCACCCGCACCCAGTAGTAAGGGGTCTTGTAATCTATATAGGTATTCTCCGACAGCTGATTTTTCACCAGGTCGCTCACTTTGGAGGCTTCGTCCGGATATTGGGTGGCGAAGAATTGAACCCGGTAGACTATTCGCGGAAAGATCGCCTTACCCTCCTCCAGTTCCTTCGCTTTGATCTTCTGATCCGTCTTAGACTCGCTTTGGGTCTGCTTTTTTAAAGGTTCCCGTTCGGTGACGATCTCCTGATCCTGGGGGAATCCCAAGGGGGAATGCCTTTCTTCACCCTTGGTGCGAGGGTCCTTTTGGGTGCTTTCCCTGGGCATAACAGAGCAGCCGGAGAGGACCAGAAAGATAAGCAAAAGGATCATCCAGACTGGAAAGCGTTGAACGGTTTTTCTCTTCATCACAGGTATTTTTCCGTTTCCTTATCCCGGGTTAGCTCCGCCAAGAGATTCTTGACCTCTTGTACTCTGGTCTTGTGCGCTACGAAAACGATGTCGTTGGTCCTGACGATCACCAGATCGGAGACACCCAGGGTGGCAATTATCCCCTCCGAGTCGTTGACGATAGTGGTCTCGTAGGTGCCGATGGTTTTGACGTTGCCCACGATCACGTTGTGATCCTGGTCTTTTTCCTTCACCCGGTCCAGCGCCAGCCACGAGCCGATATCGTCCCAGATCAAATCCGCCTTGATCACCAGAGCATTCTCCGCTCTTTCCAAAACCGCGCAATCGATGGAGATGCTGTCCAGCTTATGATATAGCTCGGTTCTGGCTTTTTCCTCGTTCTTGGTCCCCACCTGGGTGGAGTATGCCTCCAGCTCCCGATACATCTCGGGCATGTATTTCTTCAGTGAATCCAAAATGGTTTTGGCGGTCCAGATGAACATGCCGCTGTTCCATAGGTGCTGTCGGTCGTAATAATATTCCTGGGCTTTGATCCGACCGGGCTTCTCCTTGAACTTCTTGATCTTGTAAACCGGAATGTCGTCGAAAGTATCATACAGTTCGGAGAATTCGATGTAACCGTAAGCGGTCTCTGCCCGGGTGGGGATGATGCCGATGGTGATCAAATATTCCCCTTCGCTGGCCAGTTTCGTTCCGACCTGCAGGATCTGCAGAAGTTTTTCCTTGGGCCGGATCACGTGATCGGAGGAGAGGACCACCAGGGTAGCATCAGGATCGATCTTATGAAGGTGCACCGCCGCCAGCCCGATGGCGGCACAGGTGTTGCGCATGGCCGGCTCTACCAGAAGATTTTCTTCTTTCAGATAATTCACCTGCTGGAGGATCACCTTTTTGATGTTCTCCCCGGTCACCACCAGGGTTTTCTCCACCGGGATGAAATCCTTTACCCGGTCGATGGTCTCCTGGAGCATGGTCTTGGCAGAGATGATGTGCAGAAGCTGCTTGGGATGCTGGATTCGGGAGAGGGGCCAGAACCTTTCTCCTTTTCCACCGGCCAGTATAACTGCGTAATTCAAAATCTTACCCCCAAAAGAAGGGTTATAAGTTATTCATCTTAACCATATCTATAGTTGGTTTACCTAACTGGTGGATAATTTATTGTAAACGAATACGCTTGTCAATAAAAACTTTAGGTGAAATTTTGAACTTCCAACAATTGGTTTCAGATAAGAACTAAATCTAGTGAGAAGATCATGGAAGAATACTTTACGCTTAAGTATTTTTGTTATCTGAAAAAATATGAATCGCATTAAAGGTAAAGGATCCGAAGGGAATGAAGATTTGGCTGGAACAGATAAATTTATTTTTCAACATATAATCTTTCAGGGGCCAGGGGTTCTTGACCTATTCCGTTAAGCAGGGAGTATGTATAAGAACAAAGGGAACCTTGAATAAAGCACAAGATTATATAAATAGGTCCAAGTAAACGATATATTTCAGTTATGAATTTCGATCTCATGTGAAAGTGGATGAAGTTGTTGCTCCACCCACTTTTTCAGTGCATAGAACAAACGCTGAAGCAATATAAAAAGATACTGCCTACTCATTGAAAAGGAGCATTACTATGGTTTGTGATAATGTCTAGACTCTTATCCTACTGACAACCATCTGCAGGCGGCGAACCACCCTTGTAAAGATAACTGATCAAAGTGACAACATCCCCCACTTCGACCATACCGCTTGCATTTGTGTCGCCAACACAGAGTGGGTCGGGAGGGGGTCCGTTTTGAAAAAGATAACCAAGTAGATAAACTATGTCACCTGCTTCAACCACGATATTAGAATTGCAGTCGCCCGGGGGCGGGGGGTAAGGGCGGAATACCTTCACAGCTTCCAGGGCATTGACCCTGCCATGACCAAGCTTGTTTACCGGATAGCAGTAAGTATAATTTCCCGGAATTCCGCAAATATTATCTGCGGTGCTTTCCAGTGCCGCCATTACTTGGGCATTGGTTGCCGAAGGGTTACAGGACCAAACCAAAGCTGCCACACCAGCCACAAAAGGAGCAGAGGCAGAAGTACCGGCAAAGCTATCCTGATAACAATAGTAATTCCAATATGAACCACGACCTGGTGCACTATTACTCCAGGGAGCGCAAATATCAATCCATGTGCCCCAATTTGAATGAGGAGCCTTAACATCATTGTTATCAGTTCCGGCAACTGCGATAACGTTAGGATAGGCAGCTGGATATTTGTAGGTTACATTGGAGTCGTTTCCGGCAGAGGCAATGAGAAGAATACCTTCATTGTATGCAGAATCCAAGACAGCATGGAGTACTGAATTATCGACAGTATCGCTCCAACTCATGCTGATTATCCTGGCCCCATTGTTTCTAGCGTAATTTACAGCTTTTATTGCCTGTGCATGCAGCAAATAATCAGGATATCCAAACCTAGCGATCATGATTTTGCTAAACCACGAAGTCCCAGCTACACTGTTCGTATCACCCCAGCAAATCCAGGTCGCTTCCTCGGTGCTGATCCGATTGTCAGTAACCGCTGCTGCTGTGCCAGCACTCTTATCTCCATGATCGCGCCATCCAAATAGTTCATTTGTCGGTTGCGGGTCATAACCGTATCCAGGACCACATGGGTTATCCCTGAAGTCGAAACCCACAAGGTCATCACAGTATCCATTATAATCATCATCATAAGCATTAGAATCTCCAGGATCAAGAATCCATCTATTCTGCGCTACGTTCCATTCAATGGTATGTCCATCGCCATCCGCATCCTCCCCTAAATTTTGCCAGATGTTGCGCACCAAATCCGGATGACCGTAATCCGTCCCACCATCCATTATCTCCATAATAATTGATTGAGAGCCATTAGTATATCTCCAAGCATCCGGACAGCTTATTCTTTTAAGCCCCCATTGCTGGGAAAAATAATAATCGTGAGGTATCACATCAGGCTTTGGAACCCCAGTGAAACCAGCCAAGTGAATGTGACGATCCGCAGAAAAAAAGGAATGAACTAGACCTACATCCAGTGTATCAGGAAACCTTATTAAATAAATTCCTTTGGTCGCTCCCCAAGAATCATCCGTTACTTTCTCGAAAGCATAAACTTGGAATAAAATATTTAAGCTATCCACAGATGGAATCCCCGTCTGGATAATCCCTGGTGCATTAGGGATAGGCGTAATTGGGAGATATTCATGCTTGATATCGATCATTATTTGCCCGGGGATAGCAGCATGATTTGGGGTATTGATGGAAAGAATATAAAAAGAAATGAAACAGAGAATAAAGCAAGTTTTTTCATTTTTACAAACCTCCATGTTTGTATATCACTTACCCCTTATTTGATTAAAACCATTCTTTTAGTTACTCTGTAGTCAGACGTATGAAGTTGATAGAAGTAAATCCCGCTCGCCACCTCCTTTCCTTGATTATCTCTTCCATCCCAACTAACCCGATAATTCCCTTTACTCTGTCTTGTATTAACTAATTCTCTCACCTCCTCGCCCAGAATATTATAGAGTTTTAAGGTGGTATGAGAAGGTCGGATAGAATTTAAGGAATAAGAAATCACAGTGGCTGAATTAAACGGATTGGGATAATTCTGAGATAATTCAAATATTAATTTAGTATGATCTTCGAAAGTATCTTCAACTGAACTGAGCGGTGATCCATAATAAAATAACTCAAGGGAATCGTTCTGTCCCATATAGGGGAACAATGACCCGGTAAAAACTAAATTGCCACCGCCCTGCGAGTCTAATACAAAGTGTATGTCCGATACAAAATAGGAATTCATCTGGTTACAAAGACCTGTAGTGTCTATTATCCGGTAAGGTTCTCTCCAATATCCTTGCATTCGGTCGGTAAAGAACCAGCAGAAAGTGAATCGGTCCCATTCCAACAGGTAGGGGACACTTGCGGTGTCAATCAGAAGTGCCACAGGAGAAGACGTTGAGTCCAATACCATCTCAGGGCCAACCCAAATGCTATCTTCCGCCTGTTTATAGTAATAGAAGGAGCGACCATTACCTGGTTCGGGACCACAATATTCCACCACACACCCTCCAGTTAAAAGATGAACTCTGTCATTGACATCAACCTTAATGGAACCTGGTCCATAGCCGTAAAGGGGTCGAGTGGGCTTAGGCACGGTGTCTGTAACCCACGTAGTGCCGTTCAAGCTATCATTCCTCGCATAATAACCATGACAGTCCAAGTCGCAATATGCCTGGTCTGCATACACAATATGCACTATCCCGTTCTTCTGGACGTCGAAATACGAAGGTCCACTCCCCATACCACCCAAATAAATGGGAGGTGAAACCTGTTGCTTTATCCACTTGCCGGTGGAATTATTGGCGTACATCACTCGATACCAACTAACTCCTATAGAGTCAAAATCAACATTCCAGACCAGATGTACATTCCCCAACGTGTCAAATGCCATCGCATCAATATGGATATGGTTTGGACCAGAATCTGATTTTACTGTTTCCCAATTAAACATGTCACTATTAGTGTAATAAAGAGTCTCTCCACACTCATAAAAAATGTGAATCAAATTTTTATAAGGATCAAAACCGACATATTTGCCACAATTCACTTCGAAGGCAGGTTTACTGACCATTTCAGGTTGGCTCCATTCTCCATTTTTCTCTTTGGTCATAAGAAACAGCATGTCCCGCCATGTATGGGTCGAATCAAAACCATATTGCTCGTAAAAGAGAAACAACTTTTCGTTTTTGTCTATAAACAGACCCTTAACTCTATTGGCTAAGGTGTCTTCTGTGAGCCGCTGCACCTGTGCCCCTTCCCACTGGTATGTACCATACGGTTCATACCACTGAGCTTTTATGTCTGGACACAGAAGTAGAAATGACGAAAAAAGAACAATGAACGATATCAGTCTCTTCATCTTCCCCTCAAAACGTGGTGTATTTATTTTTCTTAACCAAAGATAATCTAAAACAGTGTATTGTTTTGTCAAGTATTTTATAGTTCTTTTCTATAGTATATCTGCACCTTATCTATTTAATCAAAACCAACTTCCGTGTTTCTTTATACTCACCCGCTTTCAGTTCGTAGAAGTATATTCCGCTTGATACCTCCTTTCCAGAATCGTTTTTTCCATCCCAACTTACCCGATAATTCCCTTTGCTCTGTCTTGTATTAACTAATTCTCTCACCTCCTCTCCTAAGATATTGTAGAGTGTTAGAGTAATTTGAATGGGTTGTATGGCATTTAACGAATAACGAATGATAGTGGTCGAATTGAATAGATTGGGATAATTCTGTGAAAGTTGAAAACTGAATTCTCGATGTTCTCTTAAGGTATCTTCAACCGAACTTAGAGGAGGACCATAATAAAATATCTCAAGCGAATCATTCTGACTAAGGAACTCAAGTAACGAACCAGCAAAAGCAGCATGCCCTTGCCCCTCCGAGTCCAATACAAAAAGAAATCCCTGCGGATAATAAGAGGTAAACACATTGCACAGCGCGGTGGTATCCAATATCCGGTAAGGTTGTTCCCAGAAGCTCTGCTTCCTACCAGTAAAGAACCGGCAATATGTAGATGGATCCCACTCCACCAGATAGGGGACGCTTTCGTTGTCAACAAATTCCGTCGAGAGATAAAATAACGAATCTAATATCACCTCGGGCGCCGTCCAGAGACTGTCATCGCTGTCTTTCTGGTAGTAAAACGCTCGAGAACTCCAAGTACCCAGACAATCCTCTTCTATGCAACCCATTGTTATGAGGTGAACTTTATTGTTGGTGTCCACGTTGATGTAATAACCCCCATAATACCAGAGTGGTCTCGAAGGTTTAGGAAGTGTATCCGTGATCCAATTAGTGCTGTTCAGACTGTCATTTCTCACGTAAAGTCCGTTACAATCCGAGTCGCAATATGGATCTACCTCATATAGGATATGGGCAGCCCCATTTTTCTGAACACTAAGCTTTGCATCTCCGCTTCCCATGCCTCCTAAGAAAATTGATGGAGACACCTGTTGCTTGACCCAGTAACCAGCGGAGTTGTTGGTATACATGACCCTATACCATTCAGCTCCTATGGAATCAAAGTCAACATGCCAAGCAATGTGAACATTGCCTATAGTATCGAAACTCATGGCAAAATTCTCACATTGGGCATTTTGACCTATAAGAGAGTCTATTGTAACCGACTCCCAATTAGGTATGGTACTGTTAGTATAATTGAGGTTAGTCCAGGAATAGTTGGTATAGAGTAAATGAATGATTCCTGTTTTTGTATCCATCCACAATCCCGCTTTGTGATTTTGTCCAAAGATATATGTTGGTGTTTGTATCTCCTCTGGCAAGCTCCAATTTCCATTTTTCGCCTTGGTTTTATAAAGTATCCTGTAATCATAAACGAAACCGGTAATAGTATCTCTTACCCCTTCAAGATAGAACAAATATAATTTGTCGTTGTCATCTATATACAATTTGAGGAGTTCATTCGGTAGGTTGTCATAGGTCAACCTTTGCACCTGTGCCCCTTCCCATTGTGCTTTTGTACCTGAGCACAAAATGAGAAATAAAGAATAGAGAATAAGCAATGATATTAGTGGAGTGAACCCCTTTTGTTGGACAGGTTAGGTTAGGATGGTTGGGCGGTTCACTTTTTCGTTCCTCAGGAGGGCTTCGAACTCGTTAGGCGGTCGATAGCCCAGGGAGGAATGTAATCGTTTCTCATTATAGACATCC
>JBDROD010000025.1:0-18958 GCA_043810415.1 Candidatus Zixiibacteriota bacterium
AGCTTAATTTTAATAAAATAATTATAACCAAACCAAAGAAGATGACAAAAGCATAGTTCTGCAATTGCCCGGTCTGTATTTTCCTCATTTCGGAACCGGCTCTCCGGGTTACAGCAGCGATCCCGTTTACCGTACCATCCACGATGCGGCTGTCGAACCATTGTTTGGCATCCGACAGAAGGACGGTGAAACTTCCTGCACCATTTACCAGCCAATCCACCACTCCCACGTCCACTTTTCCAAAGAGAAAATCGGCGAGCTTCATCACCGGATTTATGATGATGGCATGGTACAATTCATCGAAATAATATTTGTTATAGAGCACCTTATAGGGGAAGGCGAATTTTTCTTTCAACTTTTCCGGAGAGATTGATTTTTTATAGTACATGGCATATGCCAAATATATCCCGGTGAGCGCTACCAGGGTGGAGACGATCATCAAGATGAAGTTGGGCTCGGCATGATGAGGTTCATGGTGATAGACGAAAGAGGAGTATCCGTGTTTAAGCCATGGTATCCCCACCCAGCCGGCGAAGATGGAGAGAAAAGCCAAAATCATCAGAGGAATGGTCATCACCCTGGGGGATTCGTGGGCATGATCGAACTTGTGCTGATCTCGGGGAGAGCCAAAGAAGGTAACGAAACACAGACGGAACATGTAGAAGGCAGTCATCCCCGCAACCAGTATCCCCACGATCAGAAATATGGGATTGTGAAAATGACTAGCCACAACGAGTATCTCGTCTTTACTCCAGAATCCGGACAAAGGGAATATCCCCGATATGGAAAGGGAGGCGATGATGAAGGTGATGGCGGTTATTTTCATTTTGGGATACAACCCCCCCATCTCCCAGATGTCGTTGGTGTGCATAGCGTGGATTACGCTACCCGCTCCCAAAAACAGAAGAGCTTTGAAAAAGGCGTGGGTGTAAAGATGAAACGTACCGGCGGTATATCCACCCAGTCCCAATACCATGATCATATAGCCGAGCTGGCTGATGGTGGAATAAGCCAATACCCGCTTGATGTCATTTTGAACCAGTCCGATAGAGGCAGCCAAAAAGGCGGTGATGCAGCCGATCGAAGCCACCACCAAAGCGGCATTCTCCGCAGCCAAATAAATGGTCATGGTTCGGGCAACCAGGTATACACCGGCTGCCACCATAGTAGCGGCATGGATCAAAGCGGAAACCGGGGTAGGGCCCTCCATGGCGTCTGGGAGCCATACGTGCAGAGGAAACTGAGCTGATTTCCCGACTGCCCCGGCAAAAAGAAAGATGGCACCTAAGGTCAAGAGACTAACAGATATTTGCCCCGCCTCCACCGCATGAAATATTTCTCTGAAATTGAAGGTTCCGGCAGCGGTGGTTAAAATCAAGATACCTATGATGAAACCTAAATCTCCGGTGCGGGTGGTGATAAAGGCTTTCTTCCCGGCATCGGAGGCGGTTTTCTTCTCGAACCAGAAACCGATCAGAAGATAAGAGGTGAGACCTACCAGCTCCCAAAAAACGAATATCTCTATAAAATTGTTAGCCAGCACCAATCCCAGCATGGAGAAGCTGAAAAGAGACAGAAAGGAGAAGAAGCGGGAGAACCGGGGATCGCCGGTCATGTAGCCCACTGAGTATATATGTACCAAAGAGGAGACGGTGCAGACTACAAACAGCATTATGGCGGTCAGTGAGTCGATCAAAATCCCCATCTTGACCTGGAATCCGATGAGGTCAAGCCAGGTGAACTCAAATTCCGAGGTGACCGGATTCTTCAACACGCTTACAATTACAACCAGGGAAAAAATCCAAGAAAGGCAGATGGCCCCGATCGAAACCAGCGAGCTTAATTTTTGATGGCGCCGGGTGAAAAATACGATGGTAATAAAAGCGAGCAGTGGAAGTAAAGGTATGATCCAGGAGTATGATAACATGTTAGAATAAAGAGTCTTGAGTTGGAGAATTGAGTTAAAAGAAGTGTCAATTCTCTTATGCTAGCTTATGTGAATTATATAATCTCCTACCATTTCATAATATTTATGTTGTCCACGTTTATTCCCTTAAAATTCCGGTAAATCAAAAGCACTATGGCCAAGCCGACCGTAGCTTCCGCTGCAGCTATGGTGATGACAAAGATAGCAAATATCTGTCCGACCAAAGCAGTCGGGGTTACGAATTTGGAGAATGCCACGAAGTTGATGTTGACCGCATTGAACATCAACTCGATGGACATTAAAATCCCGATGGCATTCCTGCGGGTCAACACACCGAATATCCCGATGCAGAAAAGGATGGTGCTCAAAGTGAGATAATGATTAAGTCCGATCAAGATCAATCCCTCCGGGCTATGATTATAGCGCCGATCAGGGCGCTTAACAATACCACCGACACGATCTCGAATGGCAAAACATAGGTGGTTAAAAGGAGCTTGCCGATGCTGGCGACAGACTGCGGTTGGGAAGATTCGGAGGAGAGTTTCCAGGTGGTTTTGCTCAGGGTGAATATGGTAATCACCAATAAGGCTCCGACTATTATCAGCCCGGGGATAACCTGTTCGTTAGATTGCTTGATTTGGGCACTATAAAGACGGGCGGTGAGCATGATGGCAAAGATCATCAGGATGGTGATGGCTCCTACATAAATAAGCACCTGAACCGCAGCCAAGAATTCAGCCGACAGAAGAACATATATCCCGGCGATACTGAAGAAACATAAAACCAAAAACAATGCGGAGTGAAATATGTTCTTCATACTAACCACCATCACTCCCGAACCGATGATGATGGCAGCTAATATATAAAATATGGCTTCCGAGATTCCACTTAGCAATTTATCTATCCTTTTTATCAGCGGAGTGTACCAGCTTGCTGGTGCGAAGTTATTAAGTGAATAAAACACAATCTAAAACCGCAGAAGCAAGCTTCTGCACTCCAATAATAACATCATCTATTGATATTGTTTTCCGATCTCCGCCAGTTTCTCCTTATTATAGAGCAATTCCGTCTTATCATAAACCGAGAATTCGTATCGGGGAACCAGTTTTATGGCTTTTCCCTTAACCGGACAGGTTTCCTCGCACAGCCCACAATAGATGCACAAACCGGTGTCGACATCGAATACCTCAGCCACCCTTTTGCCGGCCTCGTTTTTGGTATCCTTGAACCGGATGGCATTATTGGGACAGATGCGATAGCACAACCCGCAGGCGATGCATTTAAGCTGGTTGGTTTCCGGATCTGTGGTAAGCGCCACGCATCCCCGGGACCTTTCCGGCATGGTCCATTTTTCCTTGGGGTATTGTAAAGTGACCGCATGCTTACCCATATGTTTGACCGTCACGACCAATCCCAGGATGAGATTATATATTCCCAAATATATGTTTTTGACTTTAGCCATAGTTTTTAAGCAAACAGTCCAGTGATTATAAGATTTAAAAATGCCAAAGGCAACAGAAACTTCCAGGCAAATCCCATCAGCTGATCCACCCGAATTCGGGGATAGGTCCACCGGAACCACATCACCACCAGGATGATGAAAAAGGTTTTGATAAAAAACCAGATCCAGGAGGGCAGCCAGGGACCATTCCATCCGCCCAGGAACAAAGTGGTACTGACCGCACTAATGGTGAACAGGTTAGCGTATTCAGCAAAGAAGAACATGGCGAATTTCATACCGCTGTATTCGGTATTGTAACCGGCAACCAGTTCCTGTTCGGCTTCCGGCATGTCAAAGGGGGTACGGTTTACTTCAGCCACAGCTGCGGTCAGATATACCAAAAATCCGATCGGCTGTCGGAAAATGTACCACTGCCAGACGTGGGTTTGAGCTGTGACTATCTTCACCATAGAGAGAGATTGGGCGATCAGCACTACCCCCAAGACGGATAGTGTTAACGGGACCTCGTAGCTGACGATTTGCGCGGCGGACCTGAGCCCCCCTAGCATGGAATACTTGTTGTTGGAACCCCATCCCGCCATCAATAGCCCCACCACGGTAAAGGTGGTGATGGCCAATATGTACAAGATCCCGATATTGAGATCGCTCACGATCAATCCTCTGCCAAAAGGGATGCAAACGTAGACCATGAGGGCGGAGACGAAAACCACGATGGGAGCTATCACAAAAACCGCTTTGTCTACCTTAGCCGGAACTATATCCTCTTTCATAATCAGCTTAATGGCATCGATGATGGTCTGTCTCCACCCGTGCCAGCCGGTTCGCATGGGTCCCAGCCTCACCTGCATGTGAGCCGATACCTTCCTTTCCCACCAGACCAAAAACAGAGCGGCTACCGACATGAAAGCTATTATCAAACCGAACACCAGCAGCATGGAAAGAAGATCAAACCAGAAGTGAGGAATGCCCCAATTGACGAACAACCCTTCCAGCCAGTTATATATGGTTTGGAAGACGTTAGCTAGTTCGAACAAGTTATCTCCTCTTTAGATCTCATCAAAAGGTTCCGGTTGCGATCACGTGTCGTTTACTGTAACAACAATATCCTTTGTTGTCTTAAGACCACAGGCGGAACCGAGAAACGAAATCCGATACGTGGCCTAAACCTGAACCGAAGAACGAATGACTTTCATCTATCCACATCCGGCATGATCACGTCCAAACTGGCGAAGATAGCCACCAAATCGGCTATCTTCCAGCCCCGGACTATCTCGGGTAAAACAGCTAAGTTAGAAAACGAAGCAGTGCGAAGTTTTAACCGATAGGGAATCGTATTCCCTTCGGAAACAATATAAAAGCCCATCTCTCCTCTGGAGGACTCTATCCGTACGTAAGCTTCACCTGCCGGGGGTTTGAAAACCGCCGGTGTTTTGGCCTTTATTTCTCCTTCTGAAATTGATTTTAAAGCCTGCTCCACAATCCGGTTGGCTTGTCTCATCTCCTGAATTCGCACCATGTATCGATCCCAAGTGTCGGAATTTTCACCAGTGGGAATTTCGAATTCAAACCGGTCATAGATCGAATAGGGTTCTTCCTTTCGTAAGTCCCATTTCAATCCCGTAGCCCGCAAATTCGGTCCGGTGACCGAATAATCTATGGCGGTGTTCTGCGGTAATATTCCAACCCCTTTGGTCCTTCCCAGAAATATGGGATTTTGGGTGAGGAGATATTCATACTCATCCACCCGGGGTTTGAAATATTCCACAAATTCCTTGGCCAAGGGAAGGAATTGTTCAGGCAGATCCCGGGACACACCTCCTACCCGCATGTAGTTGAATGTCATCCTCTGACCGCAGGTCATCTCGAAGAGATCCAGAATCTTTTCCCTTTCGCGGAAACAATACAGGAAAGGGGTGATGGCTCCCAAGTCCAAGGCAAACGTCCCCAGCCAGATCAGGTGGCTGGCTATACGGTTCAGCTCATCCATTATCACCCGGATATACTCCGCTCGCTCCGGGACCTGTATTCCCGCCAGTTTCTCTACCGCCATGCAGAAACCGTGGTTACAGATCATGGCGGTTACGTAATCGATCCTGTCGGTATAGGGGATAAACTGAAGGTAGGTTCGGTTCTCCGCGATCTTCTCCAAAGCCCGATGGAGGTATCCTACTATGGGGACCGCCTCCACGATCACCTCCCCGTCCATTTTCAAAAGCAGGCGGCATACCCCGTGGGTGCTGGGATGTTGCGGTCCCATATTGACGATAAACTCTTCGCTCCCCACCTCCTCGGTGGTGAAAAGCGGGATGTCGTGGCTATTTTTTGGGTAGTCGGACAAAATCCTTTCCCTCCCAATCTCTTCTCATCGGAAAACCGCCCTCCCAATCCTCGGGCAACAATATCGGTCTGGGATCGGGATGATTTTTGAAGGTCATCCCGAAAAGCTCGGCAATCTCCCTTTCGTGCCAGTTGGCTGCTTTCCATATTGGAGTGACCGAATCCAGCTCACCATCCCGGGGAAGAGAGGTCTTTATGGCTACTTTGTGTCTAAGCTTAAAGGAGAACAGGTTATATACCAACCCCAGCCTTTCCACGTAATCAATGCAGGTCATACAAGCCAGAAGATCAAAGGACAGTTCCGGCGTCTCCTTGGCAAAGTGGCAAACCTTTAAAATCAATTCCTTGTCCACTTTAAAAGCCACGTCCACTCCCACCAAGGGAAATTCTTCTATCTTTCCCGGAAATTTGTTTTGAAAGGTTTGAAGCAACTGCTCTTTGGTCATGGCTTGATTTTCCTACTTATTTTAACTCCAATCCGCAAGTTTCTCTTTTTTTATCTTCTCCTGCAATTTGATGCATCCTTCCATTAGCGATTCCGGCCGGGGCGGGCAACCGGGGATAAAGACGTCCACCGGGATGATCAGATCCACCCCTTTCACCACGCTGTAACTATCGTAATAAAACGGTCCGCCGATTATGGCGCATCCGCCCATGGCGATGACATAGCGCGGTTCCGCCATCTGTTCATATAATCTTTTAACCCGGGGAGCCATCTTTTTGGTTAAGGTTCCCGCCACGAACATCAAATCGGATTGTCGGGGGGAGGCACGGAAGATCATTCCGAACCGGTCAAAGTCATACCGGGAAGCGCCGGTAGCCATCATCTCCACCGCACAACAGGCTAAGCCAAAAAGCATATACCAAAGGGAGGATGCCCGGGAGTAGTTCAGCACGTCATCTAAGACCGTGGTTATAAGACTCCCTCCCGGAATCGGTTCTAAGTATACCGGGATCTTTTTGATCAAACCCATTTCAAAGCTCCTTTTCTCCACACGTAGATCAATCCGAAGATCAGAATGGCTAAGAATATGATCATCTCGACAAATGCAAAAAATCCGAGGCTTCGGTAAACCACCGCCCAGGGGAATAGAAATACTATCTCCACGTCGAAGATGACGAAGATCAGGGCAAAAAGGTAGTACCGAACATTATACTGAACCCAGGCGGCACCGACGGGAAGCTCTCCGCATTCGTAGCTTTCCAGCTTATCCGGATTGGGGTGGTGAGGGCGGACCAAACGGTTAAGGAAAAAGACGAACAGAACGAACAAAACCCCGATCACGCAAAAGAAACCGACGAAAGCATAATCATGAAGCATAGGCTGTTAGGATGACATTTTTAACATGGTGGATCTCTATCGTTCCGCTTCTTTAATCTCTTCGGGTTTAATTCCCCGCTGCTTGCGGCGTATAGAAATAATTTCCATTAGGATACCTCGTCCGCTTGCGGCGAGGTAGTTCATCCAGAAAGCATGTGAAGTTCTTCACAAACAGCTTACAAAAAAACATTTTTCCGGAGTTTGTCAAGAATTTTTATAAATTAGAATAAAATAATTTAGGGAAAAACGTACCAATGAGAAAGGTAGTGCAAAGTGAGATGAGAGGAATCATAAAAGTTTTTTTCTTTCTGGTCCAATGAATATTTTATTAGGCATTCTGAAATTACTCTTGACAAAGGAAGATCGGATTTTATTTTAGATGATTGATTTATTTTAATGGTATAATAATATAGTACTAAGAAAGTTAATTTCATCCAAGGAGGTAAAAAGATGAGTAGGATATTGGCCAAGACGGGCAGTATGATTCTTTTGGGAGTTATATTATCGGTTTTCTTGTTTTCTTCCGGAATAGCTCAGCAGTTGAAACTCGGCTACGTGGACGTGGTTCGTCTGAAAAAGGAATATAAGGAATATGTGGCAGCCGAGGCGAGGTTTGAGAAGATGATGGCGGTCTGGCAGGGGAAAGCCGATTCCATGCAGAATGAGATGAAAGATATAGCGGACAAACTGGAAAAACCCAGTCCTCTCTTGACCGATCAGGGGAAGAACGAATTAAGAGAAAAGCTTTTGGTTAAACAGAACGAATACCAGCTGTATGTAAATCAGGTGATGGGGCAGGATGGGGAAGCCGCCCAAAAAGAGGTGGAGCTTTCCAAGCCGCTGATAGACAAGATCAACACGGTTATAAAACTGGTCGCCCTGAAGGGGAGTTATTCGTTCGTTCTGGATTCTACCGCCGGAAGCGTCCTCTATGCCAGTGAAAGCTACGATCTCACCGATCAGGTTTTGGCAGAGCTCAACAAGTGACTATGGGAAAGGGGGTTGAATCCTTCAGACTCCCTGTATAAACTAAAATCGCTCCAGGGTTAGAATTTTAGAAAAATTTCATTTTTTTCTTGACTACTTTTGGGAAAAAGGTTTATTTGGGATTAAACAGATTAATTCAAGGATGCGTAAATAGAATGTAAGGATACTCGTGTACAACTAACGGGGAAACGTACAAGAGTAGAGGAAGATGAGAGATTGATGCTTTAACTATTTAGGAGGGGATCGAATTAATTCCACGCAGCAGGGGAACATCGCACGGTTTTAAGATATCAAGTTTACCTCACGAACGTGCCACGGAGGCACCGGCAACAGCAGTTAACCAACAGCTAGAAATAAGGGACAACCATAAGATTAAAGTGATGGGGTTTTGCTCAGCGGGTTAATCCTGTAGGGGTGTGTTTTGATAGGGAAGGATAGAAACCAGGAGAGCTTTAGGCGTTTATACCCTTGGGGATTTCGCTGGCAACCTTCTTTAAAGGTTGAGTTTATGGTTTATTAAATGATAAACAAAAATTATAGGATATCATGTCTGAGTTTTTTCTCTTTTGCCCGTCAGGGAGAAAACATCAGACGTGAATTGCAAATTACCTTGAAAAGGTAAAAAGGAGGTGGTGCGGAAATGCTGAAGGGGAAGCAGAAAGAAAAGAAAGGGGAAAACGAAAACTTTTATCTTTTTGTGAAAGGAGGTTTAGTGATGTCCCGAAATATCTTAGCAGGACTCGTAGTTCTGTGTTTAGTGCTTTGGGGCTCCGCTGCGATGGCTGATTGCGGTAACGCTTTAAGCTATCAGGTAACTCAGGATCTGACCAAGAACACTGCCACGGTAAATCTTTTTCTGGAGAATAATGCCGGGATAGCAGGCGGATCCATTCCTATTAGTTTCGCCGCTTCAAATTCCGACATCCAGTGCACCAAGATCGATTTCACCGGCAGCCGGGTGGATAATTTCCAGCTCTATCCCCAGATCGACAACCAGAACAAAAAAGTGCTCATCGGCATGATCCGGGCTTTGAACGAGGATATCGACGACGTTCTGAAGCCGGGTGAGGGCTTGCTGGTAACCATGCATTTCAGCTCGAAGAGCGATAAAGTCCCGGAGCTTAAGCTTACACCCTGGGCCTTATCCGGCGGAAAGCTTTACTACAGCCTGGTGGATGCGAGGGGGAATTCCATCTGCGGAAAGAACATGCAGGATGGGGATATTCCCATTCCCATCAAACCCGGCGATGCGAGTGCAGCCGAACAGACCAAGCCTACCGTTTTCAACCTGGAGCAGAACTATCCCAATCCATTCAACCCGGAGACGGTGATCAAATTCAGCCTGCCACAGGATTCCAAGGTTACCTTGAGGGTTTACAACGTGCTGGGGCAGGTGGTCAACACTGTGGTGGATCAAGTCCTTCCGGCAGGAAACCACTCGGTCACTTGGGATGGTAAGAACGAGCAGGGAAGCGACGTAGCCAGCGGAGTTTATTTCTACCGGCTAAAAGCTTCCGACTTCGAGTCTATCATGAAGATGACGCTGCTGAGATAAATGGGAGACTAATTACCTTACCCTCGCAAGTTGAGGGTCATACCATGTAACCAAAGAGAAGATAAGAATCCCTGGTGTCGATTATGGCACCAGGGATTTTTAATTGTTATTTTAAATAGCAGATTACTTTCAAGAGGGTAATTATGATAAAAAGGAAAGCAATATATATAATTTTAGTTTTGAGCATTTCTCTTTGTTCTGAAAAACCTTCTTTTGCTGCATCCAATTGTGAACAATCGTTCACTCTTTTTGCTTTAACAAAAATCCCGTCTCCAACTCAGGATCAAGGGATCTTTTGGATCACTAAAGATGTGGGGGGAGAATGTCTCGGATCTTACCTAATTCAGGTCTCTATTTCTACCGAACAGGTTGTCTCTTGCAGTACTCCTCTTATGGGATACGGAGAGTGGGACTGGTTAAAAGAGGGGGTAAAACATATGCAAAGACAACCTTTAATTGAACTCAAGGAAAAAGAAGGAGCTTGGTATTGTTCCACTGCTTCATTTCAAGTTATGTCTCCATCAGCTGATTCATTAATGTTGGCTTCATTTCACAAAGCGTCTTATGAAGGAAACGAAGGACAGTGGATCAGTGAGCATGGTGAAGAAGCTGTCTCTTTGCCAAATTTTGAAGGAGTCAATGCAAAATTGATATATTACAATAAAGGTGGTTTGTATATTGGCTATAAAATTTCAAAAGCTCTCTTTTTTCCTCATTCTGGTTTTCTTTTGGTATTTACTATTCAACCTTTATTAGCATCTGGTCTTGATACTATGCATGGTTTTTTGATCTTTAGTCTAAACAAAAAGTGGTAACATTTTTATTAGATAAGAGTTATCAAAATAGGGACACACAAAAAAGAAAAGCATTCTCATTTTAAATAGAACCATTCAAATTATATTGTTGACATTTCTATTGAAATATTGTAAAATAACTCCCGATGAACGAACTATCGGGGCGTGGCTCAGCCTGGTAGAGCACTTGGTTCGGGACCAAGGTGTCGCTGGTTCAAATCCAGTCGCCCCGATATTTAAATCAGCTAACAGTTCAAGATCTCCAAATCACGATTAATGCGAAAAAGCAAAATCTTCATCGGAGTTATAGGCGGGGGAGATTGTTCAGAGGAAGTGTACAAATTGGCTGAAGAGGTGGGGGAGAGGGTGGCAAAAGCGGGAGCAGTTTTAGTATGTGGGGGGTTAGGTGGGGTGATGGAGGCTGCTTCCAAAGGGGCTAAAAATGCCGGTGGTGTTACCATCGGGATCCTGCCGGGAACTGATAAGAATGAGGCAAATCCCTATATAGATTATCCTATTGCCACCGGGCTCGGAGGTGGGAGAAATCTTCTGGTCATTGGTAATTCCGATGCAGTGATTGCACTCCCCGGTGAATTCGGAACCCTGTCCGAGATCGCTTTTGCTTTGAAATCAGGTAAACCGGTTGTCGGAATTTCGACCTGGGATATCTCCGAAAAGATCATACAGACAAAAAATCCGGAAGAAGCAGTCGAAACTGCTGTGAAGTTGATAAGATCAACTCGGATATAGTAAAAGTATAATGTTTGCAGTATCATGAGTGTCAAACAAGTCAGTGCTCATCTACTAATTACCGGCATGGTTCAGGGGGTGGGCTATCGCTGGTTCGTGATGAGAAGGGCAAAAGAATATAGTCTGACAGGATATGTCAGGAATCTATATGACGGTAATGTGGAAGTGGAGGTGGAGGGAAATAAGGGATTGATCATCGATTTTGCAGAGGAGCTGAAAATTGGGCCGCATTCAGCCCACGTTACTAACGTTAAAATAGACTGGGGAGAATTCGAAAATAAATTCAAAGGATTCCAGATTAGATTCTAACCTCTCCCCCTATTTCCCCCTCTCCTTAATGAGGGTGAGGGGAATTAAGGGGGTGAGGTAAAACCGAAGAGGATACAAATGGACGATACTTCTATCAATATCCAAAAGCTTCGAGAGTTAATAAGAGACGTACCGGATTATCCCAAAAAGGGGATCGTGTTCAAAGATATCACCACATTGATTAAGAGGGGGGATGCATTCGATGAGGTGATGAACATCTTCTTTGCCCAGTGCCAGGGTAAAAAGATCGATCTGGTAGCGGCAGTGGAGTCGCGGGGATTCATCTTCGGAGGTTCTCTGGCTGACCGGTTGAAGGTGGGCTTCGTTCCGGTCAGGAAATTCGGCAAGCTTCCTGCCGACACGGTGGAACAGAAATATGACTTAGAGTATGGAACGGACAGGTTGGAAATACACAAGGATGCAATTGCACCCGGTCAAAAGGTGGTGATCATCGACGATCTGTTAGCCACCGGCGGAACCATCAAGGCGACATGTAAACTGGTGGAAAAGCTGGGGGGGGAGGTAGCGGGAATTCTGGTAATGATCGAGCTGGGATTTCTAAATGGGAGAGATAAATTGAAGGGCTACGATCTTTTTACTTTAATTAGATATGAGTGACAGGTTGAGGGTGAAGTATCCCGCATAGTGCTTAAAAAAATGTCTGCAAAACACAAAATAAAAAAAACCGTAGCAGGATTTTTAATCCTTCTGTTTATTTTAATACTTATCCACGGTGCATATTCAAAGAATCAAATCGCACCGGCAACTGAGTATAAATATATCGGTAATGTCAAATCTAAGAAATACCATAAACTTACCTGCAAGTCGGCTAAGAAAATCAAGCCGAAGAACTGTGTTCATTTCAAAAGCAGGGAAGAAGCGGAAAAACAAGGGTATGTTTATTGTAAGATCTGTAAACCTTGAGAAAATTAGTTCACCCTCACTTTTCCCTCTCCCCTAAGGGAAGAGGGGTTTGAAAGGAGCTGAAGGATGCTTGAAAAAAGTGTAATCCTGCCGGAGGGCATACCGGTTAATGTCAAGTTAAGTACCGATGCCGAGGGACAGGTTAGTTTGGGCATCAGGATCAATGGAGGGAATTACAACCTAATTGATCCGAACCTTGTCCTGCCAAAGCCGGGTAAGTCCAAGTCGTATACTAAATATGTTGGAGAGTTGGTTTAAACAACTTGCCTGTTCCTGCATAAGCAAGAAACAGTTTTGGTTCTCCATGGATTGGTTTTGCAACCACGAACTCCGAACCACGATCCATTAACCGGTTTTAAAATCTGCCCCCGTAGCTCAGTTTGGATAGAGCAGAGGTTTCCTAAACCTTTGGTCGCCCGTTCAAGTCGGGCCGGGGGTATTTAAAGCAGATCACAGTTCATGGTTTATAGTTCATAGTCCCTCCCCCCCCACCATGAAAAGTGATTTACCATAATCTGTTCCGACATACCCAAAACCTTCCTTCAAACCTTTCACCTCAATCCTTAAACCTATTGATTTGGGAAGTCTTTTCTGTTGTTCATAATCCGAGCAAATAAACTATTAAGCTATCAATATCTCTTGGTGTAACATTATCCAATTCAACATATTTAGCTAATTATAAAACTCAAAAAGAGGATGAATTAGGTCATAATAAATATTGACTAAAAACGATCTTTGGTTATATTGCTAATAGGGTTGAAAGATAATGGTATTGGGCTGTTTATACTCAAACCTATGAAGCCAGTGCAAGATCGTTAATCACTTGATCGGAAAATAGAAAGGGATTATCATGTCGAATGGGGATAAACCCGGTTCCGTCAATTCCAAACTAAGAATATTAATGTTATTAGTAGTTTTTTGTTTTTGTTTATCCGGAAATGCTTTCTCCTCCTGGCCAGAATTCCCGCTTTCAACTGACTGTTTTTCTGGCAGTGCTTATGCCACCCAATCTTCTCCGGCAGTTGCTTTTGGTGGAACGAATTATCTGGTGGTGTGGGAGGACGAGAGGGTTAACACGGACAGAGATATCTTCGGCGCGAGGGTATCTGCTTCGGGTGAGGTGCTCGATCCGATCAGCATCCCTATCTGCGTTTATACCAATCTGCAAACCGGAGTAAAAGTAGCCGGGGGGGATCAAAACTACCTGGTGGTCTGGACCGATTATCGAAACGCCAGTTACGACATCTACGGGGCACGGGTGGATTTCTCGGGGAACGTGCTGGACCCTGGTGGATTTCCCATCTCTACCAGTACAGATTGGGAATCATACCCGGACGTGGCTTGGGACGGAACGAATTTTTTCGTAGTGTGGACGGACGATAGAAGTGTCACCACCTATGATGACATTTACGGCACCAGGGTTTCGCCTGCAGGTGAGGTTTTGGATCCAAGGGGAATTCAGATCTCCAGTGAGCCGGCATTTGAGGAAACCCCCTCCATCGCCTACAACGGTTCGGTTTACTTCGTGGCTTGGGAACATGCCTTGGGGTGACCCAATCCCTCTTCCATCCGCGGTGCGCGGATAACTCCCCAGGGCGAACTTTTGGATTCGTCCGGAATCGACATCTCCACCGACCCGAGAGGGCAGGATAGTCCCTCCTGCGCTTCGGATGGTGCTGATTTTCTGGTAAGCTTCAACACCTACCGATGTGATAGTGCTTATAGTGACATCTACGTATCCCGAATACGAGCAGACGGGGTGGTTCTGGATACCGACGGTTTTGTGGTCTGCTCCACACAAAAGCAGCAACAGAGATCAAAGGTATCAGCAGTAAACGGCAATTATTTCGTGATTTGGGAGGATGAGAGAAATTACGACAGCACCGGATATGACATATATGGGACCAAAGTAACCCCTAATGGTATCGTAGTCGATTCGGGCGGAAGAAGAATAACCCATTTTAAGAATTCGGAGATAGCTCCTGGAATAACTTCGGATGGAGCTGACTTTTTAGCGGTCTGGGAATCAGGGAATTATGGACAGTTCTGGGACATCTCCGGAATGCGTTTGGACGACTTGGGGCAAACATTGGATACAAATTCAACGGTTATTTCCCGATCTTGCGATGTTCAACTTTCAGGGGCTTCTGCGTGGAATGGCAATTCCTATCTTGCCGTATGGGAGGAGAATCACGATATTTATGGTGCCAGGATTGACCGATTCGGAAATTTGCTTAATTCCAATACAATGAAAATCAGTACCGCGGAAGAAGAGCAGGATGCACCGGATGTTGCATCCGGAGGCGAAGATTTCTTGGCAGTGTGGGAGGATTACCGAAATGGGGATTTCGACATATATGCTTCAAGAATAGATTCAGGAGGGTTGGTTCTGGATAGTGCCGGGTTTCCGATACTGGTGGATCCTTCTTCCGATCAGAGAAATCCGAAAATAGCTTTTGATGGGACGAATTTTATTGTGGTATGGAATCAAGTGCTCGACTCTTTGGGCACCATGTACAAAATCGAAGGTAAAAGGATAGCCCGGGATGGCGGGCTGATAGATCTTCAACCGATTTCCATCACCTCTGGAGATAAACAAAGGTATGCGGACGTGGCTTTTGGAGGAGGGAAATATCTGGTGGCGTGGTCTGATGAAAACTTCTGGGACATATACGGCACTTTTGTGGACACCGGCGGAACGGTTTCTCCTTCTTTCAGCATCCGGACTGCCAGCGGATTGCAGCAGAATCCGGTGGTGGCTTCGGATGGCGAAAACTTTTTGGTGGCATGGGAGGATTTCGGCACCCACTGGCCCGATGCCCATATCCTTGGCACCCGGATCTCATCTGACGGACAGGTTTTGGACCCCGGCGGGATAGAAATCGCAATGACCTACGATACCGAAGAACACCCTTCGGTTACATTTGACGGCAGAAATTATCTGGTGAGCTGGAACAAGATCGTATGGGAAACGGGGTACCTTTATACCAGCCGTATAACGCCATCTGGGGTGATACTGGATGAGGAGGGGATCTTAATCACGGAGATTTCTCCTTATTCAAAAACGTCCATTTCCTCCGGACCTGCATCTTTGGGGATGCTTTCATCAACCAAGCAATCGCTCCTTCTCTATTCCAGATATCAAGGAGACTCTTACAATTCCCTGCGTATGACCGGGGCGTTTTTCTGGGGAGAGACGGAACCGAACCTTCCCCCGGACCCCTTTTCTCTGTTTTTCCCGATGGACCAGGATACGGTGCTGCAAAATCCGGTCTCTTTTGACTGGGGGGATGCTCCGGACCCCAATATCTCGGATAATGTGACTTATATCCTATATATAAGCCCCTCCTCTCAATTCGACCCGGAGTCGACTTTAATCATCGATGGCTTGATTGCAAGCCAATATAATCTTTTCCTTGCAGACAGCTCGGTTTATTGGTGGAAGGTCAAGGCGTATGACAAATGGGGAGAAAGCAGATGGTCGAATGAGGTTTTCAGTTTTGATCTGGAAAACTATGGAGATGTGAACGGGGACGGAAACATCGACGTGGGAGACGTGATACTTCTGATAAATTATCTGTTCCGGTCGGGACCATCGCCTTCGCCTTTGTCACGCGGCGATGTTACCGGAGATTGTCTTGTAGAAGTAGGGGACGTGGTTTATTTGATCAATTATCTCTTCAAAGGAGGATCGCAGCCGGTGAAAGGTTGTGCATGAAATTATCAATAGGTTGAACTTTGAGGACTGTTCAGAACTTAAGATTCCAAATGGAGGAGAAAGAATGAAAAGAGCGTTTTTGGTTTTTATGGCATTGGGGCTGGTTTTTACCAATCAAAATGTCTGTAGCGGTCAGTCAAAAATAGACTACACAAATATACATCCCTTACGCTGGATGGACCCGTACAGGAATCCGATCACCTATCAGGAATACACAAGCAGCCGGGAATTTGCTACGGGATTGGATGCCAGATTGATTTATGCCGCCAGTAAGGGGAATGTTAACATTTGCATCATAATAAACGCTAGTCTGCAGCTGCAGATTCAAACCAAATTCTCCGTCTTCCTGGCCGATCTGCAAGCGGATGGCTACAACCCGAACGTTTACACAGCCAATAACGACGGGGATGAGGGGGCTCTTAAGAATTTACTGATCTCCGAATGGAACAGCCGGCAAATAGTCGGCGCCATATTCATCGGCGACTTGGCCGTTCCCTGGTATGAGATGAACGAGCCGGAGTCCTGGGGCGGGGCACACGTGGAGTTCCCCATCGATTTGTATTTCATGGATTTAGATGGGCTTTGGACGGATGCTGACACAGACGGAATATACGATGATCATCTCGACGGAAGCGGAGATAGGGAGGCAGATATTTGGGTGGGAAGGCTGCTGGCGATGAATTTGACCTATCATGGTGCCACCGAGCGGGTGTTGATGGACAATTATTTAGACAAGAACCACCACTACCGAACCGGAGATCTCCGGCTTCAGGATAAGGCGTTAGCATATATCGACAACGACTGGTGCATATACGGATGGGAGGATGAGGTGGCTTTGGCCTATCCCCAGACCGATCCGGTCATCGATGTTTATCAAACCAATCGCGAAGATTATATGCAAAGGGTAAGCCAGAGCACGGATAACCAGTATGAGAATTTGCTGATCTGTTCCCATTCCTCCCCCTGGGCGCATTACCTCTATTGGGGAACCGGACCTTACGATTACTCTTTGTTTTTCAATTATGAGATAGAGGATATAGACGTGCAGGTGCTTTTCTATAACCTCTTCGCCTGTTCCAACTGTCGCTATGTGGAAAACGACGACATGGGGAATTGGTATATCTTTCAAACCACCTATGGTCTAATTTCTCTCGGTTCCTCCAAGACCGGAAGCATGCTCTGTTTCTACGATTATTATACTCCTTTAGGAAATGGAGCCAATTTCGGTGACGCTTTTTTATCCTGGTGTATCAACGACATCGAAAGTTGTGCCGGAGAGGAATCCCGAGCCTGGTTTTATGGAATGGCACTTCTGGGCGACCCCACTCTCAAGCTGTCCCGGTTCATGCCGGATCCTACCGGCGACGTGAATAGAGATGGAATCATAGACATAAATGACGTGGTCTATTTGGTAAATTACCTGTACAAAGGTGGACCGGTTCCCGATCCGCTTCGGTTGGGCGATCCCACCGAGGATTGCACGGTGAACGTCAGCGACATCCTATTTTTGATAAATTATCTCTTCAAATCCGGACCGCCGCCGGGTATCGGTTGTGCATAAAGTTAGTTTGGATGCGTGCGGATGAAATGATAGAAATTCTCAAAAGGAAACTTCATTTAGTCCGCTTTGATGACGTTATATAATTAAGGGTTGTTTATTCGACATTACGAGGTATCATGAGAAGATTTACGATAATATTGGTTCTGATAGGGACGTTCTTTTTGGTTCCCTCTCTTTATCCGGCGTCTTTCAACGGGAAGAAGATTCTGAAAGGTGAGTGGATGGGTAGGGAGGTGGAATACGTGGAAGGGGAGATCCTTTTTAAGATGAAATCCAACGTCAAGCTGGGAACTTTGGACCGGCTGTTCACAGGGAATAAAGCCAAGCTGGTTGAGGGGCCGGACCAGCTGAGGATGGGAAGGCTGGAACTGTCCTCGTCGTTCGATATCTTTGCAGTATTGGCCAATATGAATTCCAGCGGGTTGGTGGAATTCGCCGAGCCCAACTTAGTGGATCATGCCATGTATCCTCCCAACGATTATTACTTCGAAAACGGTTACCAGTGGTGGCTTAATAATTACGGCCAGAATCCTCCGGCGGGGACTCCGGGATCGGATATACACGTAACCTCGGCCTGGGACATCTCTCCGGGAAGCCCGGACGTTTTGATCGGCATCATAGATTCGGGCATCCCCTTGTTTTCGGGAGTTTACCTGTATCATCCGGATTTGAGCGATACCAACCGGTACAAGCTGGGCGCAGACCTGGTGGGAGACGGGGATTCGGTAGGAGATCATTACGGACACGGCACTCACGTTTTGGGAATAATCGCCGCCATGACCAATAACGAATATGGAGTGGCGGGGGTGGACTGGAATTGCAAAATCCTGATTGATCAAGTTTTCGACAGCATGGGAGTGGGGACGCACAATACCTTTAAGAACGGGATTCTGCATGAGGTCAATTACGGCGTGCGGGTGATCAACTACAGCGGGGGAGGCTCGGCCTCATTCACCAAGGAGCAGGCGGTGGCGTATGCGGACAGCCACAACGTTCTTTTGGTTTCGTCCGCGGGAAACGGGTTTCAGGATTCGGTGCAATATCCGGCGCATTATGCCGACAACTATCACAACGTCATGGCCGTATCTGCCACCACCTGCAACGACCGGCTGGCGGATTTTTCCAACTACGGTCCCTCCATCTGTGTAGCGGCGCCCGGGGGTCAGGGGACACCGTGGGGGACCAATGACGTCTATTCCACCACGCCGAATTATCCGGTGGTCTTAAGCTATTCCCCCTATTATCTGGAACAAACCTATGGCTACATTGCCGGCACTTCCATGTCGTGCGGCATGGTCACCGGATTGGCTTCG